>QIJI01000131.1 GCA_003231795.1 Gammaproteobacteria bacterium | reverse complement strand
ACCGCCTCGCTGCGCGCATAGGCCATATGGCCGACCAGGGTATTAATTTGTGCCGTCAGGCGATCGTTCTTGATAAACTCAGACATTGACGGAATACCGATCGCCATCACAATCGAAATGATTGCAAGGGTGATCATTAGTTCCAGCAAGGTAAAACCTGAATTCTTTTTCATAACCGTATCCTAATTGATTGGATAAAAAAGTCCGCTGAAAGAAGATAGGATATTAAAAAGCACCGATAAACGGTACTCAGCGCTAAAATCCGCTGAAATCAATAACCTACGAGTTGAGACTTGAGTCACAATAATGACCATAGCGGCAGATAATATCCGTTCGATCAAAAGCTTTGTTCGACGCACCGGTCGCATGACCCGGTCGCAGAAAAATGCGATTAATTGGTACTGGAATGAGTTCGGAATCGACTATTGCAGCGGCCCCCTTCAGATACCTGAAGAGTATAGCTCAGTAAAGCTCGAAATTGGGATTGGAAATGGCGACGCGTTGATCAGCATGGCAAGCACCGACGCGGATAGTTTTTATGTCGGAATCGAGGTGCATGAGCCGGGCATCGGGCGTTGTCTGAACCTGATTCAGCAGCAGGGCCTGAAAAATGTGCGTTTAATCAAACATGATGCAATCGAGGTGTTGCAGAATATGGTGGCAGCGGAGTCAATTGACCGGCTGCTGCTGTTTTTCCCCGATCCCTGGCACAAAAAGCGTCACCATAAACGGCGCATTGTGAATCAGCAGTTTCGTGATTTGAGCGTGCGTTGTCTCAAACCCGGAGCGGTGCTACACATTGCTACCGACTGGCAGGACTACGCGGACTCAATCGTGCATCAGTTATTAAACGACCAGCGATTTGATAATCAGGGCGACGCAGATGGTTTTGCGATCTGTCCCGACTATCGCCCGAGTACGCGATTCGAGCAACGCGGCCGTAAACTGGGGCATGGCGTCTGGGATCTGATGTTTGTTAAGGAGTCTTAAGGAGTCGTCGGGTTAATAAACAAGGTTTAACATCAGCATCATTACGATGATGAACAGGATGCTCATAAAAAAGCCTGCCTTGATGAAGTCCGTGACACGATAACCGCCCGGACCCTTGATTAGCGCGTTGACCTGGTGGGTCGGGATCAGGAAAGAGTTCGAAGTGGCAAGCGCTACTGTAAGCGCAAACATTGCCGGGCTGGCTCCTGCGCCGATGGCGATATTAACCGCCAGCGGTACCAGTAAAACAGTAGCGCCAACATTTGACATCACCAGAGTAAAAAAGGTCGCCAGCACAGCAATCGCTGCCTGGATTACCCAGATTGGCATATCACCGACTACCAGCAATGTCTGATCGGCTATCCATTTTGCGGTTCCGCTCGATTCCACCGCAAAACCGAGTGGAATCAGGCTGGCCAGTAGAAACACGGTACTCCATGAAACCGACTCATAGGCTTCTTCGATTTTGAGAACCCCTGATATCACCATACCGATGGCGCCGGTCATCAAGGCTATGGAAAGTCTTAAATCGGTAAACAGCACCATAAACAGGGCCAGCCCGAAAAAGAAAAGCGCCCAGGACACCTTGTTCGGACGAATTTCTTCGCGTGGATACTCCGAGGTCACAATAACAAAATTGCGGTCACGTTCAAGGTGCGCCAGCGCCCTCCAGGAGGTATGCGCGAGAATCGTATCGCCGGCTTCGAAAGGCATGTCCCGGATATTTTCGCCTTCGAAATGGGTTTCGCCATCGCGATGTAATGCCACCACGGCGAGCCCGTAGCTTTTACGCATCCATACATCACGCGCCGATTTTCCGATCATTGACGAACCCGGTGGGATAACGATTTCGGCGATGCCGGCCTGAGTCGATGCCAGGGCTTCGGCAAAAACCTTCAAACCTTTCTGTATGGTCAGGCCGTAATTATCGACAAAATCCTTTAAATGCGCAGGAGAACACAAAATTCCGAGCGCTGAATTACCTCCAATATCGATATCACGCGACAGGTCACCACGACTTGCGCGAAGCCCTGATCCAGCCGCCTTGATTGCTATCACACGTATCCTGTTTAGCGATTCGATATCGTCGAGCACCTGTCCTACCAGCGGGCTGTCCTCTGGCACCAGAACTTCGAATAAAAGGTAGTCGACGCCGTAGACTTCTTCCAGATACTTGCTGCTACCGGCCACTTTCTTGCCGGATTCCCCGGCACTTGTTTTCGGTAACACATATTTACCCGCGAGCATGAAATAGATAATGCCGGTTGCTACCAGTGCCAATCCTATCGGAGTTACCGAAAACAGACCCCAGGGTTCCATTTTCTGATCGTCAGCCAGGTTGATGTTCGAAGTCAGAATCAGATCGTTCAACAGAATCAACGGAGAGGAACCCACCATGGTGACGGTGCCTCCGAGAATGGCGGTAAACCCCATCGGCATCAGCAGGCGCGACATGGGCAAACCAGAGCGTGCTGATATCCGGCTGACTACCGGTAGAAACAATGCGGCCGCACCGACGTTTTGCATGAAAGATGAAATAATGCCGACGGTTCCCGAAATGATCGGAATAATACGTCCCTCAGAGGTGCCGCCGACTTTTAGGATATAGGCGGCCACCTTGCTCATCATGCCGGTCTTGTCGAGTCCGGCGCCGATAATCATGACCGCAATTATTGACATAACAGCGTTACTGGCAAAGCCATCGAACAAATGATTCGGGTCAACCAGACCCTGTTCCAGTCCCAGTGCAGGTGCAACCAACGACGACAGACCGAGCAGAACCATAATCGTGATCGCGGCTTCGTCGACATTGACGATTTCAAATATAAAAAGATAAACCGTGAATATCAGCAGCCCGCTGACCCAGGCGATTTCGGTGGTAGGCGCGATACCGCTAAGCCACCAACCGAAGATTACAAAGATGATTCCGGCAATCCATTTTGTGCTGCGCAGTTTTTTGAATCGGACTTTTTCAAGACTGACTCTGAGAAATTTGGATAATTTACTCAAAGCCTGGTCTTGGTCCTCTAAATAACGAATTCCCGACCAGAACAACTCCCTCCTGCTGGTTGTGATTGTGTTATAAAACTGTATGAATCCAGTAACGCCAAAGAGAATTTGCGTTGACAAGATGGGACAGGGATTGCGAGTATCAGTGTACACAATATTAGCAGTGGCTAAAAGGAGAACCCCGATAGAACTCTCTTATACCGGCATCGCGGTAGTTAATAGAATGAAGATAGAATTCGAGCCTGTGGTTAAACGAATAACGGATTGGTGCTTTGTCTAGAAATCATCCCGTAATAGTGATCACCGGTTCTTCCGGCGCCGGAACCTCAACCGTTAAAAAAGCGCTGGAAGCAATATTTTACCGAAACAAAATCAAGTCGGTGGTGATTGAGGGAGACAGCTTTCATCGCTACGATCGTGATGGCATGCAAGAAAAGATGGATCAGGCGGGCCGCGCCGGATTGAATTTCAGTCATTTCGGTGAAATGGCGAACCAGTTCGAGCGGCTTGAAACGCTGTTTCGTACTTATGGAGAAACCGGAGGCGGGCAAAACCGATGCTATCTGCACGATGATGCCGAGGCAAGTCTGCATAGTGAGCGCCTGGGACAGCCGTTTAAGGCGGGGCAGTTCACACCCTGGGAGGAAATTGATGCGGACACCGATTTGCTGTTTTACGAGGGATTACATGGACTGGTTAAAACCGACAAGGTAGACCTGACACGTTATGTCGATCTTAAGGTCGGTGTGGTTCCAGTGGTCAATATTGAATGGATTCAGAAAATTCATCGTGACAGCGCGGAACGTGGTTATCGCGAGGATGAAGTAGTAGACAGCATTTTACGGCGCATGCCCGAATACGTGAAATATATAACGCCGCAGTTTTCACAAACCGATATCAACTTTCAACGTGTCGCCACGGTGGATACATCGAATCCATTTATCGCACGCGATATTCCAACGCTGGATGAAAGCTTTGTCGTGATCCGGTTCAGGAAACCGGATATCCGCAACACCGATTTCACCAATTTTTTGTCGATGATCAGCGGTTCCTTCATGTCGCGACGAAATACTATCGTCGTCCCCGGTGGCAAGATGGGTCTGGCGATGGAAATAATTCTGACACCGATCATTACCGATTTGATGAAGCAACGTCAACAGGCATGAAACAGCCTGGAATCGGATAGGTTTTATAGCGTGGAACTGATTGACAGCCATTGCCATCTTGATGATGACCGTTTTGACGCCATTCGTGATCAGGTCATCGAACGGGCCTGTAGAGCAGGTCTGCAACGCATGGTGCTACCGGCGACCACCGCCAATCGCTGGGAAAAAATTAAACTTCTGTGCCAGTCCCATCGCGGGTTGTACCCTGCCTATGGTTTGCATCCAATGTTTATCGAACAGCACCAGCAGGCACATCTGAGCGAACTGGATGAATGGCTTGACCGTGAACAGCCGCTGGCGGTGGGCG
>QIJI01000147.1 GCA_003231795.1 Gammaproteobacteria bacterium | reverse complement strand
TTTAACGCGTCGTACTCACTAGCATCATGCAGATAGCTGGTTACTTCATAGCCACGGGAGAGATAATATGCGGCCCAGCCACCCCCGATCGGGCCGGCGCCAATACAGGTGACTCGGCGTACCACTTCAGGATTCTGATCCAGCATGACTAATTACCCTTGAACCTGGCGTCGCGCTTTTCGACAAAAGCCTTAACACCTTCGCCGGCATCATCCGAAGACAGCATCGCCCTGTAAATCGGCAAATCTTCATAGCGCATCTTGCTGAAGGCTTTTTCGGTAGGCTCGCACTCGATTGAGCGCAGTACTTCTTTAATCGCCTGTAATGCAAGTGGCGCAACCTGCGCCAGTTGGTTGGCCCACTCCTTTGCCTGCGACATCAGGTCGGCAGCCGCAACCACTTTATTAACCAGGCCATAACGAGCCGCTTCTGCGGCCGGCATGCGCCGCCCCAGATAAAGCATTTCCAGAGCGATATTATAAGGTAGTCGTTTGGGCAGACGTTGCACCGCACCGGCATCGGGAATTAAACCGAGCGGCAACTCGGGTAACGCAAATTCAACATGATCGGCCGCAATGATCAGATCACAGGCCAGCGCTATTTCAAATCCACCGCCTATGGTTAACCCGTTCAGCGCTGCGATTACCGGCTTGTTCAAATTCCACATCTCGGTAATTCCAGCAAACCCGCCCAGTTCCGGGTCTTCAGCCTCCCACCAGTTTTCTAACGGCGTATCGCCGCTGTCTAACGCTTTCAAATCCCAGCCAGCACAAAAGATTCTATCCCCTGCACCCGTAATAATGGCTACTTTCAGCTCGGGATTGTCGCGGAAATAGACAAAAGCTTCTCCCAGTTTTCGACTGGTTGGTAAATCGATTGCATTGGCCTTGGGTCTGTTTATCGTGATCAACATCAGTTGACCTTCGATCGCGACCTGGACTTCTTCATCACCTGGAATCATGGTTCAAATCTCTCGTTTAGCCCGGTTTTCTGTTGCCGGCAGTTTAGTAGACAAATTAACCCAAAGACAATACATATCGTCTTCGGGTTAATCGGATCGAATTGGGTTAACATGATGCGCTTCAATTACGGCTGAAAACGACTATGAACTATAGCCTGACTGCTGAGCAGGAACTGATTATTCGCTCGCTACGTGCCTTTCGCGAACAGGAGCTGGAACCGCATGAAGCCGAAGTCGATCGAACCGGTGAAGTGCCGCAAGAACTGGGCCAAAGAATCAAGAGTAAAGCGCTGGAAATGGGCTTTTATGCGCCGAATCTACCCGTAGAAATCGGGGGCGGTGGTCTCGACTATAAAACACTGGCCCTGTTCGAACGCGAACTGGGTAAAACCAGTTACGGTCTTCACGGTTATATTCATCGCCCTTCTGAAATACTGCTGGCCTGTCAAGGGGACCAGATAGAACGGTATTTACTGCCCTGTGTCAGCGGTGAGAAAAAGGAAGTGTTCGCGCTGACCGAGCCCGGAGCCGGTTCGGATATCCTTTCGATGGCGACCAAAGCAGTGCGCGAAGGCGATGATTTCGTCATCAACGGGTCCAAGCATTTTATCAGCAGCCCGGTAAAACCTGATTTCGCGATTCTGTTTGCGTTGACCGGCATGCAGCAGACCAAAAGAGGCGAACGTAAACTGGTCACTGCTTTTCTGATCGACCAGGATACTCCCGGTTTTAAAATCGACCGCGGCCCGCGTTGTGCAGCACAACGTGCTTATCACACCTGGCAACTCTGGTTCGATAAATGTCGTGTGCACCAGAGCCAGATTCTGGGCGCAGAAGGACAAGGGTTTGAACTCGCCGACAAATGGTTGAAAATGGGTCGCGTCTGGGTCGCGGCGGCAGCCTGCGGCAAGATGGAAAGGTTACTGGAACTGTCCACACGCTACGCGACTGAACGCAAACAGTTCGGTCAGGCGATCGGCAAATTCCAGGGCACTTCATTCAAACTGGCGGATATGGCAACTGATTTGCAGGCGGCCGATCTGTTGGTTATGCATGCGGCAGACAAGGCTGATCAGGGCATCATGGAACCTGACGATGCGGCCAAGGCGAAGCTTTTTGCGTCTGAAGCCGTTGGACGCGCTGCTGATAACACCATCCAGATTTACGGCGGCATGGGTTTGATGGAAGAACTGCCGATCGAAAGACTGTGGCGCGACGCGCGTCTCGACCGCATCTGGGATGGCACCTCTGAAATTCAGCGCCATATCATTTCACGCTCGCTGTTGCGTCAGTATGAAGCCTGATGTCATTTTCGCCCGAGAATTTACAACGCCTGTTGAACCCACGGCATATTGCCTTTATCGGCGGCAATGACGCCGCCTTCAGCGCCAAACAATGCGCGCTGACATTTAACGGTCCGGTCTGGGGAGTGAATCCCAGGCGCGACAATCTGGGGGGCGTACCCTGTTTTGCATCCGTTGATGACCTGCCCGAAGCGCCGGATGCTGTTTTTCTCGCCGTTCCACGTCAAGCCGCGATAAAAACAATTGAAGAACTCAATTCTCGAGGTGCGGGGGGTGTCGCCTGCTTTACGGCCGGTTTTGGAGAGCTGGGATCGGCCGGCAAAGCAGAAGAGCAGGCCCTGATTCAGGCCGCTGGAGACATGGCGTTGGTAGGTCCCAATTGTTACGGACTGATCAATTACACCAGCGGTGCCTGTCTCTGGCCTTTTGGAGCCGGGGCGGGGCCAACCCGTTGCGAACGAGGTATTGCACTGGTAATGCAAAGCGGGATGTTACCCGCTAATCTCACCATGAACGACCGATCCGTACCGATATCCTATATCGTATCAGCGGGCAATCAGGCCGTTGTGGCCATCGAAGACTATGTTGATGCACTGATCGATGATTCGCGTGTCTCCGCAATTGGTATGTATATCGAGGGCATCAAAAATGTTGATCGATTTGCATCAGTGGCGCTTCGCGCGTTAAGCCTGCAAAAACCCCTGGTGGTACTGAAGGCCGGTAGTTCCGTACTGGCATCCCAGTTAACCGTGAGTCATACCGGTTCGCTGGCCGGTGCCGATGACGTGTTTCAGGCCTATTTCGATCAACTCGGCATCATCCGGGTCGACTCACCCGTGGTAATGCTCGAGACGCTTAAATTGCTTTCGGTCTCAGGTGCTCCACGCGGAAACAAGGTCGCCTTTTTTACCTGCTCGGGTGGTGACGCAGCAATGGTTGCGGACTATACCGATAAAAAAGGTTTGAATCTGGCGCAGCCATCGGCGGCAACTGCACGCAAACTGGCTGAATTATTGCCCGGGATTGCGACTGTGTCGAATCCGCTGGATTACACCACACCGCTATGGGGTAACACCGAAGTCATGCCGGATGTCTTTAAAACCCTCATCGCCGACGGCTTTGATGCGGCGGTCGTGATCCAGGACTATCCACCCGCGCATATTCATGAAGACAATACGCTTTATCGAAATGATGGACTGTCCTTTATGCAGGCCTGCAATAAGCTCGGGGTTCCCGGTGCCGTTTGCAGCGACTTACCCGAAAATATCGACCGTGAAACGCGGGAAATACTGATTGAAGGGAAAATTACACCATTGCAGGGATTCGACGCTGGAATTGATGCCATTACCCACGCCTGTCACTACGGCGTTCATCGTAACCGCCTGTTGGCTTCGCCCGGGTATTCCGCATTCACAGCTTTGCCTGCCCCGGGACCCGATCAGAGCACAAGAATTGTCGATGAATTTAGCGGCAAGCAACGACTTAAAAGTTTCGGCATCGCCGTTCCCGACGGGGTTCTGCTCAAACCGGGAGACAGTCAACGCGAACTGGACAGTTTCGAGTTCCCCGGGATCGTAAAGGCGGTTAGCGCCGACCTGCCACACAAATCTGATGCGGGTGCGCTAAGACCGGACTTACACGGAGCGAAGGCCGTTAGCAATGCTATGATCGAAATTCAAAAATCGTTAAAGCTAAATAACCCTGATGTTCGACTCGATGGATTTCTGGTCGAAACCATGGTCGAAGACGTCGTCGCAGAATTACTGGTCGGCATTAAAAACGATCCTCAATTTGGACTGGTACTGGTAATCGCTGCTGGCGGTGTTCTGGTAGAGCTGCTACAGGATTCTGCCACGCTGCTATTACCTACCGACGAAGATCGAGTGCTTCGAGCCTTGCAGTCATTGAAGATATTTAAACTGCTGCAAGGTTTTCGAGGCAAACCCGCGGTTGATCCGAATATGGTCGTGAGCAGCATCCTGCAGTTGGCTGAATACGCCGCGTTACAACGCGATAGTTTGCTCGAACTCGATGTCAATCCACTCATGGTGACAACTTCCGGATGTATTGCGGCAGACGTCATGATGCACGAGATTGTCCGGTCTTAGTGGTCGAACAACCAAGGTTTAATGGATACAGATAAAAAGACGGCGGCCAAAAAAAAGGTGGCGGGAAATCCCACCACCTTTATCGGTTTGAAAGAACCGGATACCTGGTTTAGGCAAACCACCAACGTTCGGCGTTTTTACCACCATCGAGCTCCC
>QIJI01000483.1 GCA_003231795.1 Gammaproteobacteria bacterium | reverse complement strand
TTCAAGACGTTACAGGTGGCCGATGCCGGTGACGTGCCCTGCAATCCTTACAATATCGAAGACGCAATCGCCCAGATTGAGTCCACTGCAGGCGAGCTTTACCAGTCTGCTTCAACCATTGTCAGCCTTGGCGGTGATCACACAATTGCAGTGCCATTGTTGCGTGCGGTGAACAAAGTGGCCGGACAGGTGGCGCTGGTTCATTTTGACGCCCACCTCGATACCTGGGATACCTACTTCGGTGCGCCCTACACTCATGGCACGCCCTTCAGAAGAGCGGCCGAAGAAAATCTGTTTAATGACGCGGCTTCAATGCATGTCGGAATTCGGGGGCCACTTTACAGCCCTGACGATCTGGCACAGGATGAAGAACTTGGATTTAAAGTGGTCCATTGTGATGAGTTGCAAACCCACGGGGTTGATCACGTGGTTAAACGAATTCGTGACCGGGTTGGCGATCATCCATTGTATTTATCGATTGATATCGATGTACTCGATCCGGCGCATGCGCCTGGCACCGGGACTCCCGAAATAGCCGGTTTAAGCAGCCGCGAGCTGGTCAATATCATTCGCGGCTTGCAGGGCCTCAACCTGGTTGGCGCTGATATAGTGGAAGTCGCCCCGGCTTACGATCATGCTGAAATAACGTCACTGGCCGCGGCAACGATAGCGTTTGAAATGATCAACCTGATTGCCTGTCAGCGTAAATAAAATTTTCCAGCTCAATCAGACTCTTCCTTTAGCGTTTGATGGGCGAACCAGGCGACTGAAAGCAGTAACATACTGCCACCAATCAGCGTGTTGGTTGATGGCGTCTCGCTGATCACCAGCCATACCCACAATGGCCCGAGAATGGCTTCCAGCAGATAAACCAGTTGTACTTCAGCTGAATTGGCATAACGTGGCGCAATCGTCAATACCACAAATGCAAATGGCACCAGCAGAAAACCAATGATGCCGACGTATAAAAGTTGCTCGGCGTTGATTGAAAGTTGTGGTGATTGCGCTAACGCGAATGCGGCGGCGAAAAAGCTGCCGACGATAATCGACGGTACCAGATCAATGTTCTTTTTGTAACGTACCAGAACCGCACTGCAGGCGGTAAGTATTGCGCAGCCCAGGGCAAATAAATCGCCGTCAAGACCGGCGCTGCCATAACTGCCCCAGCCGATAATAAAAATACTGAACAATGAAATTGCAATAATCAGCCAGGTAGTCGGACGCTGATTCTCTTTCAGCACCAGCAATGAGAGTATTGCCGCGAATACTGGGGCCGAAGACAGAAACAACAAGGTATTGGCAACGGAGGTACGCTGGATGGCGCTGATAAACGATATATTGATCATGGCAAAAAAAACGCCGTTAAGCAGCCCTGCCCAGCCAATCCCGAGTAACGCGGGTAAAAATTTGCTGCGATAATAAAGTAACAAAAACAGGCTGATAGCAATTACCGGGAAAAGGCCACGGTAAAAAATTAGCGTATAGTCGTCCAGAGCAGCAAGTCGGATCAACAGGCTGTCGGGGCTTAAAACAAATACCCCGCAGAGGGCCATCGCGATACCCTTGCCACGATCGCTCAGTTTGTTTGTTGCGACGAATTTCAGTTTCATTACTATTCCCGTTACCTGGCGCATGATAATGTCGCGTCGAAATTTGTTCAGCATTTATTTCAACCCGGAGAATACAGTGCCGCTACCCAAACCAGTCAGTCGTAAACTGGCCCATACGCGAGTTGTAACCTGTCATGGCTATCAGCGTGAAGACGGGTTATTGGATATCGAAGGCAGAATTGTCGATACCAAACCTTACCGCTTTCGCAACCAGGACCGTGGTGGCTGGATAGAAGCAGACGAAGCCCTGCATGATATGTCTATTCGATTGACGATCAGTTTTGATCTTGAGGTAATCGATGTCGAAGCGATTATCGACGCTTCGCCCTATAATTATTGCAAATGCGTCACCAGCGTTGCGCGCAACCTTATCGGACTTAAAATTGCTCCGGGCTGGACCAGAAAATCGAAAGCTGCAATGGGTGCCAACCGTGGCTGTACGCACCTGACCGAATTATTGGGTCCCATAGCAACGACTGCGATACAGACGGTTGTGAGCGAAAAAATAGAACGTAGCGAGAGTAGCCCGCACGGTGAATCGACGACCGTGTTTCTCAATAGCTGCCATAGTTTTGCCAGCGATAGCCCGGTAGTAAAAGATCACTGGCCGCAGCATTATCAGGAAATTCCCTGACCGGTTTGTAGGAATTTTCCTACATGGAAAGTAGCGCAAAGCCCTATTTACACCGTCCAGGTTTTGCTAAGATTTTGCATCAAACCCATCACAAGGAAGTAATATGGACAGGGATGCCAGCTCACCAACTCTCGAAACCAGCCAATTGTTGAGCCAGCTTGACCAGGTTATCGACCAGTCCGGCTTAATCCGGGATATTGTTAATCGCTGGGAACGTTTACACCGAATTGAAGGCATTACCGGTCCCAGTCGATGCACAAAAATAATGCGCCAGGAGATCGAGGCTATCGAGTCGAAGCTGAAGTCTGCCAGAGAATTTGAATTTGAATCCCAGGCTAACCTTTTCTAGTAAGATAACACCAGGGAGGCCTCCCCCGCCGCCGCCGACAATCGTCACTTCTCTGCAACAGCAATTTTGTTCGCGGAGCTGAGACAATTACACAAGAATTTGGTGGCATTAGAACAGTCTCCAACGCGAGTAATCAGGAATAGATTTGCAGAATAGGACAAATCCTTGCTACGAAGAATGCGCATCGATCCCTCATTTACCCAGAGGCGGGCAAACGGAACCGGTAGGTAAGCAATGAATCGACCGGTTAGAATCAAAGTGGCGAGGCATTCCATGTCATTGGTCCAGGCCCGCTCACTGTATTTCACCTTACCGGGGTAAGGCCTTCCTTCCATGTGTTTGCGCGCAGCGAATGACGTCGACTCGAGCGCTTCATTGGTTATCGCTGAATCAGCGAGACCGAACATTGGATGGCCAATTCCACAGTAAAGCGACTGTTTTACCGGCGGATTGATCGCTATGGATGCAATGCCGGGTATCTTGCGAAAAATCGGCAAAACGGCCACGTCGTAGCGGCCGTTTTGCACGCCGCTGATCAGGGACTGGGGAGAATCCACCCTTAGTTCCAGGTCAACCGCCGGCGCTTCGATATTCAGCACTTCCAAGGCCCTGGTAAGCGAGAGGTTCTCGATGGTGGCAATCCCGTCTACAATTCCAAGGAAAATCCGGCCCGAGATCTCGTTTCTAAATTCACCGATACGATTCTGAAAATTCTCGATGTCCTGAAACAGACTATGTGCTGCATCGTGAAGATCCACACCATGCTGGGTCATGCGGAACCCGCTTCGACCCCTATCGCAAAGATTTACGCCGAATCGAACCTCAAGCGCGCCGATACTCTCACTGATAGAGGACTGGCTGATATTCAGTTCAGTCTGCGCTGCGCTGAAGCCACCATTGCGTACCACGGCCATGAAAATTCGTAACAACCGTAAGTCACTATCGTGGACCGACGGAATTGGCTTCTGGATATCGATTCTGGATTGTAATCTCGGATTTTGATTTGTTACTTTTTTTTTATTCATCGGTGCACGCTCTCGCGGTAGCGCTACGTAAGTATAAAGCCTTATGGGCAGCTGTTTTCCAACCATTCGCTGGTTAGATTATCACCGATTTTGCATCTCGGATCGAGTTTCTAGTCAATTTATACAGTTCAGAATAAAAGTATGCCATGTCCGGAAAATTAGAGTCTGATTCTCTCGGACCGTACACACGAACAACAACTGATAGGATTCAATTTTGAATAATTTTACTTCGGAAAGCACGATATTCGCTTCATGAATATTTAGTTTAACCCGTTATGCCAACACAATTAAGATGAAGCGAATTTCTCGTTTCTGTGATTGTGCTGAATTAATTTTCAAGTCACGTTCGGGTAAATAGAGATCTATATTCCGACGATTCAATGAAGAAAAACGAGTACAAACCAACGGCTGCGTTTGTACTTTGGAAGCAATTTTTAAGGAAACAAAGATATGGTAAAGCAAGTGAACCTATCGGACGTAATTGGTTCCGTTACAGCTGATACCTTTCTTGGATTGGATGGTTGCGCTGACCTGGCAGAATTGACTGCGCCAGTTGTAGTACTCGGGGTGCCGTGTGCAACGCCTTATTTATCGGCAGGCGCTTATTGCGCAACTGCGCCAGGTTCGATCCGCGAAGCGTCGTGGTTAGCTGCAGCAAATGTTCCGAAATTTGATTTCGATTTAGGCGGTGAACTCTTTCCTGATACTAGCATGGTGGCTGTGGATTGCGGCGACCTGGCGTTTAGTGAGGCTGATTCCGCCGCTAATCGTGCTTCGATTGCTGCGACGATCCGCGCGATAACAGAGAAGGGTGCTGTGCCCGTTATAATCGGAGGTGACGATTCTGTGCCGATACCGGTCATAGAAGCGCTCGGACCGAATCGGCAAGTTTCGATCCTTCAACTGGATGCC
>QIJI01000212.1 GCA_003231795.1 Gammaproteobacteria bacterium | reverse complement strand
TGACCTTTGAAAAAGAGTTTCATCGTCGGCAGGCTTTTTATACCGAAATGCCCGGCCAGTTCCTGTTCTGCTTCAGTATCCACCTTGGCCAGTTCAAATTTACCGGCATACTCTTCGGCCAATTTTTCCAACATTGGCATGATTGTCTTACAGGGTTGGCACCAGTCAGCCCAGAAATCGACCAATACCGGCTTGTTAATCGATTTTTCCAGTACCAGATTCTGGAAATTCTGCATGCTGACATTGTGAATGTAAGGTGACTCGCCCATAATAGAGAACCTGAAAAAAGATGCGCATTATATCAGGCCAGGCACGGTAAAATTCAAGAGCCAGTCATCGTGCAATCATTGCGCAATCATCATTTGATCAGGAATCAACACTTTTGAAAAATCAGTATGATGCCGCCTCGATAGAGGTTTTAACGGGTCTTGAGCCAGTCAGGAAAAGGCCGGGCATGTATACCGATACGACCCGTCCCAACCATCTCGCCCAGGAAGTAATCGACAACAGCGTCGACGAAGCGATCGCGGGGTTCGCGACCCAGATCGGCGTCATTTTGCATGCCGATCAGTCATTGAGTGTTATCGACAATGGTCGCGGTATGCCGGTCGATATGCACCCGGTTCAAAAGATTCCGGGGGTTGAGGTGATTCTGACAAAATTACATGCCGGCGGTAAATTCTCGAACAAGAATTACCACTTCTCGGGTGGCTTGCATGGGGTCGGGGTGTCGGTTGTGAACGCGCTGTCGAAGCAACTCGATGTGCGCGTACGCCGCGAAGGTAAGGAGTACACCATCGGCTTCAGAAATGGTGACAAACAAACCGAACTCAAACAAACCGGGACTGTTGGCAAGAAAAACTCGGGTACCAGTCTGCGTTTCTGGCCGGATTCTAAATATTTCGACAGCGCCAGCTTCTCGGTAGCGCGATTAAAGCACGTATTGCGTGCAAAGGCCGTTTTATGCCCGGGGCTCAGGGTCAAGTTTTACATCGAAAAATCCAAGGAGTCGTTGGAATGGATGTATCAGGATGGACTATCGGATTATCTGCTCGAATCGCTGGCCGGTTTCGATCTACTGCCAGCACAGCCTTTTTACAATTCACTGCAAGGAGAGCACGAAGCAGTGGACTGGGCCGTGGTCTGGCTGCCGCAGGGCGGCGAGTCGGTAAATGAAAGTTATGTCAATCTGATACCCACCGTGCTGGGAGGCACCCATGTCAACGGGTTACGCACCGGCATTACCGACGCAATCCGCGAATTTTGTGAATTTCGTAACCTGCTGCCGCGCGGGGTTAAAATCGCCCCGGACGACGTCTGGGATAAAGTTTGCTACGTACTTTCGGTAAAGATGGAAGAACCTCAGTTTTCCGGTCAGACCAAGGAACGGTTATCTTCACGCGAAACTGCAGCCTTCGTTTCCGGCGTGGCCAAGGATTCGTTCAGTTTGTGGCTCAATCAACATGCGGATATCGGCGATCAGCTGGCGCAAATGGCGATATCGAGTGCGCAGAGCCGACTCAAGAGCGCGAAGAAGGTAGTCCGTAAAAAAGTAACCTCCGGGCCGGCGCTGCCGGGCAAATTGGCTGATTGCAGTAGTCAGGATGTGGCGCGTACCGAATTATTTCTGGTCGAAGGCGATTCAGCGGGAGGTTCGGCAAAACAGGCGCGCGATCGTGCTTTTCAGGCCATCATGCCGCTGCGCGGCAAGATACTGAATACCTGGGAAGTACCTTCCGATCAGGTGCTGGCGTCGCAGGAAGTACACGATATTTCAGTTGCAATCGGGGTTGAGCCCGCATCGGATAACCTGTCAAATTTACGCTATGGCAAGATCTGTATTCTGGCTGATGCCGATTCCGACGGTGCCCATATTGCGACCTTGCTGTGTGCATTGTTTCTGCGGCATTTCCAGCCGCTGGTTGAAAAAGGACATGTCTACGTGGCCAAGCCACCGCTTTACCGGATCGATGTTGCCAAGGACAAGTACTATGCCCTGGATGAAGCAGAGCGTGACGGTATTCTCGACGTTATCAGCGCAGAAAAACGCAAAGGAAAAGTGATGGTGACACGATTCAAGGGGCTTGGTGAAATGAATCCATTGCAATTGCGTGAGAGTGCGATTGCACCGGATACCCGCCGCCTGGCGCAACTGACCATAGCCCCCGGCGACAGGACCTTCGAGATTATGGATATGATGCTGGCCAAAAAGCGGGCGTCGGATCGAAAGGACTGGTTGCAGACGAAGGGAGACCTGGCAGAAATATGAGCGAAAATCTGGAACTCAATTATGAAGGCGTCGAACAACAGGCCTTGCTGGATTTTACCGAGAAGGCTTATCTCGATTACTCGATGTACGTCATTCTGGATCGCGCCTTACCCCATATCGGCGATGGGCTCAAACCGGTGCAACGCCGCATTATTTACGCCATGTCGGAACTGGGATTATCCGCGCTGTCGAAGCACAAAAAATCGGCGCGCACCGTAGGCGACGTGCTGGGCAAGTATCACCCGCATGGTGATAGCGCCTGTTACGAAGCCATGGTTTTGATGGCGCAGAATTTTTCCTATCGTTACCCGTTGATCGATGGCCAGGGAAACTTCGGTTCTCCCGATGACCCCAAGTCATTTGCGGCGATGCGATATACCGAATCCAGACTGTCCGATTTTGCGCGTGTGTTGCTGCAGGAACTGGGTCTCGGAACCGTTGACTGGAACCCTAACTTTGACGGCACCATGCAGGAACCGTCGTTGTTACCCGCACGTCTGCCGCACATTCTCCTGAACGGTACTACCGGAATTGCGGTGGGCATGGCGACCGATCTTCCACCGCATAATTTGCGCGAAATTGCTGCTGCCTGTATCCAGCTTCTGGACAAGAAGAAGACGCCTTTGCAGGATTTGCTCAAACACATCGAGGGCCCCGATTATCCTACCGAAGCGGAGATTATTACGCCTCGGGAGGAGTTGCTCAGTATGTATGAAACCGGGCATGGCTCAATCCGCATGCGCGCGATATTCGAACGCGAAGATGGCGATATTATTGTAACGGCCTTGCCACATCAGGTCTCCGGTGCCCGCGTAATAGAGCAGATTGCACAGCAGATGTTGGCCAAGAAACTGCCCATGGTTGATGATTTGCGCGACGAATCAGACCACGAAAACCCGACCCGGCTTGTTATCGTGCCCCGTTCAAACCGGGTTGATGGCGACGCATTGATGGGGCATTTGTTCGCGACTACCGACCTGGAACGTACTTACCGGGTCAATATGAACATGATCGGCAGCAACGGTCGACCGCAGGTCAAAAACCTGAAGCAGATTTTGCAGGAATGGATTGCGTTTCGCATCGATACGGTCCGTCGTCGACTGCAATGGCGTCTCGACAAGGTCGACAAACGCCTACACATTCTGCAAGGTTTGTTAATCGCTTTTTTGAATCTCGACGAAGTCATTCGAATCGTACGTTTCGAAGATGACCCGAAAGCAGAGTTGATCAAGACCTTCAGTATCAGCGATATACAGGCTGAAGAAATTCTCAATACGCGTCTGCGAAATCTGGCCAAACTTGAGGAAATGAAAATCAGGGCGGAGCAGGAAGAGTTGCTGTTGGAGAAAAAGGAGCTGGAAACATTGCTCGGTTCCGACCGCCGCATTAAAACCCTGATTAAAAACGAAATTCAGGAGGATGCCCAGACCTATGGCGATGACCGCCGTTCGCCAATCGTGAACCGTTCTACGGCACGTGCGATCGATGAAACCGATCTGCTGCCATCGGAGCCGCTAACGGTGGTGTTGTCGAGTAAGGGCTGGGTTAGAGCCGCCAGGGGTCACGATATCGATCCACGCAGTCTGAGCTACAAGTCCGGCGACGAATTTCAGGATCAGGCGCAGGGCAAAAGCAATCAGAGTGTTGTATTTGTCGATTCCAACGGACGTGCCTATGCGCTCAATGCGCATTCATTGCCATCGGCACGCGGGCAGGGTGAACCGCTCACCGGGCGGGTCAAACCTGCGGCCGGCGCCGAATTTAAAAGTTGTGTCATGGGCAAGGATGAGGATCAGTTTCTGATGTCGTCATCGCACGGTTACGGCTACGTCTGTCAGTTTGCCGATATGCTGACACGCAACAAAAACGGCAAGGCACAAATCAGCCTGTCGAAAGGCGCCCGCCTGATGCCGGTAGTGAGTGTCCGGGATTATCACAACGACCAGTTGGTATCGATTACCAGTGACGGCTATATCGCGCTACTGGAGATGGCTTCGGTTGCACAACTTGGCAAAGGTAAAGGCAATAAAATTCAGGGAATTCCACCCAAACGAATCAAGGCGGGGGAAGAAGAAATCGCCTTTATCACCTGTTTGTCGGCGAAACAAAAACTGGTGATTCACAGCGGTAAAAAATACAAGACGATGAATCTTAAAGAGCTGGAGGAATATCGCATCGAGCGCGGCAAGCGCGGGCGAAAACATCGAGCGCGGCAAGCGCGGGCGAAAATTGCCACGTGGCTACCAGAAGGTGACTGCGATCGAGGTCATTGACAAAAGTACAGCTACTGCATCCGTCAATCCTTAATTGTTCGACCACTAGATTCCGCTGCGACGGCGTCGCTTGAATTTTCGCTAATAAACTCTGCCACTCGAATCTCTGTCCTTTCGCATTGTGACAATGTGTTATTTGCCCTGGACCAGCAATCAACACTTGTTAATCCCAATTTATCAGTCAAATCCGGCGTTGACTCGGACAGCCCGCAGCTGCGTATTGCGATAACGCTGACGGTCGCCAGAATAATTAGCAACAGCGTATTATTTAAACGATTGTACATAATTCTGAAACCCGACCAGGGAAACTCTAAGGAGCCTCTGATTAATTCTGGATGAAACTCGCTCATTCATGAATTGATTAAAGGCTCCCAACATTGTCTAGCAGGCTGTA
>QIJI01000519.1 GCA_003231795.1 Gammaproteobacteria bacterium | reverse complement strand
AACTGAATATTAAATCCTCGGCCCTTGAGTGGAGAGACATCTAATTAAGGGAGCACAATATGTATTTCTCGAATTAAGTATTGTGTCCTCGGGAAGACATATCGAAACCTCTACTGTCTATTCCTGCAAACAAAATAATCTTGAAATAGCGAGGCTACAGGAGATGGAATCGGAGACGTTGACCACCGATTTTCCTGCCCGGGTTATATTGGCGTTACCGAGAGTTGAGTTCCAGTTGGTGCATGTGTTCCCGCTATTCACTTGAGAAAATGTAGGCGCACCAGTCCAGACTCCCTGGTTACCATGATAGGTTGTGCCATCAGCCTGAAGATTAATCGGGGCAATTAGCTGTTCTGGGTCACCTAGGTCGGACGCCTGTTCGACAATGGCAACGCCGTCCAGTCGCACCCAGGGCTGGCCACCTAAATTAAAGCGCGAAGCTGCTGATGCTGAATCCGTTGCTAACAAGGCTCTGTAGGTGCCAGGAAGGGACGCAAGGGCTGCATTGTTGTTGCACTCAGTGTCGGCGCCAGCCAGGCCAAAATCACCATCCAGGTTAGTGTCACTGACGAAAGCGATTCTTCCGCTGTTAGCCGGTGGGGTGATTGGCACGGTGCCATCGATACTCAAACAGTAGAATCGGCGATCGGATGCGCAACCACCGCTGCCAAAATTTGACCAGATTTCACTCGTTCCTGTTGGATCACCCAATTGAGCCGAACCAGTGGAGCCATTAGTCCAGTCATTACAGGTGAATCCAGCCCTGACCAGTCCGTCAATGTCGGTTCCGGTCTGGACGAAAGTACTGCCGATGGGGTTGCCAAGTTCATCCCTGTTGGGTGGATAATAAATCTTGCCGACAGCCAGGTCAGCCGCGGAACTCGAAAAAGGTAAGCCGTCTGTTCTCAACCATCCGGGGGCGCTGCCCAATCGATCAATCGCATCTACGGTACTGGTAGACAACCAGGCTACAAAGTCACCTGACAAACCAGCCGCTGCGGCACGGGTATTGCAGATGGCATCGGCTCCGGCGAGGCCTCCCAAATTACCGGTTTGTAATGTCGAGGTAACGAAAATGGTATTGGTACGGGGTGTTGGCGTTGGACTAGTCGCATTATTGTTGCTATTGCCACCGCCACCACCGCATGATACCAAAAGAAATCCCATAATTGGAATTAGCCAGTGCTTCCATTGCAGAACTACATTTGAGTTAACTATCATTTTCGGGTCCTCACTATTTTACGCTTCGAATTCGAATGTTGGTAAATAGGAGTATCTCTTTAATACGAGATTAGAGGCAGTGACGAGCGTCACTCAGGAAATTCGAGCAATAGGTTCCAGAGACGAATGGCACTTAGTTAAGCGGAAAAATCCAGTTAAACCAAAGGCTTCAGCATTTCTGAAATATGCGAAAAGCTAGTCAATTAGCGACTCTCAGCCTCTACTGGATCCCGGCTCAAGGCCGGGAAGACGGTAGTTTTAGGCTTAACTAAGTGCCATTCGTTCCAGAGACCAATTTTGTACAATGAGACCAGATGCTCTTGATTTAATTTGATTGCTACAAAAAAAAGGCCGGATTATCCGGCCTTTTTCAATATGAACGAGCGATTTAGTCGTCGTGCTTATCGCGCGAAACACGAGTGATGGAAATTTTGGCAACCGGGTTTCTCCAGTCGTATACCGATGCACTGAGATCGCCGATGCCGTGAATGCCGCGATTAATGTGAACAAACCCCTCGTTTGCCGGATTGTCCAGTGGCGACAAGCCTTCTCCACCGCAGGTTGGGCCTGGAATATTAAGGCAGAGTTCGTCATTGGGTTCGGTACCAGAATCATAGCCCGGAGATAGATAAACCCGCGTACCGCGACGTGGCGCCAGTACACTATTTAAACCAATGAAGCCGTCATTGGTAGGCAGCATCATCGAAGCGACGGTGATAAATCGGGCTTTGTGTTTCGCATTTACAACGACAGTTACCGATTCACCCGGTCTAAGCAGAGCACCTGAATTTTGTACGTCAGCCTTGGAGTCTTTGCTTTCAATGTAAGCGGCCAGCGGTGCGGCATTTCCGCTCTCTGCAATGGTCGCAATCTCGTCACTGGCAGGGAATCCTGTTTCAAACACTGACAGTTTTTTGCGGTGGCTGGCGACCAGTATCGGGGTAAAGTTGATCGAGCTGGTGATATTGGTAATGGTGACGTGATAAGTGGCTGACCCACTGGCAAAAGCCACAGGCGAAGCTAGTAATAAACCGGCAAGCATCGAGGCCCCGGTGATTCGATTGATAAGGGTAAACATAATGTGCTCCGAAATGAGAATGACCACTATGTAAAACCCGTATCACGGGGGCTTCACCAAATTATAAAATTTTTATCACATTAGGGAGCCTCTGATCAATTCATGAATGAACGTGTTGTGTCCAAAATGGCCAATTTCTGCGTTGTGAAACTTAGCAATAGCCCTGCTATTACTTACGTTTCACGCCTTGAACTGAACGGTCCGGCGCTCCGGCATTTTGAAGCACAACCCGATTCATCCAGAATTAATCAGAGGCTCCCTTAGCCATTTTGTGGCAGGGCAAATCTAAATGTGGTACCCCGATGTAAAACGCTATCCACTGACAAGTGGCTACCGTGCAATTCAACAATGCGTGACGCGATCGCTAGTCCGAGTCCGAGACCGGATTGCCGGTCACTATTCTCGGTGATCGCAGATGGTTTGTAAAAGCGCTTGAGTATATGTGGTAATTCATCTTCGGCAATACCATAGCCGGTATCGGAAACCGCGATCTCGACCTGCCCGATCAACGGCGTTAAATGTAGCCGAATCTGACCTTCGGCGGGGGTGTTTTTAAACGAGTTATCTATCAGGTTATCGAGTACGCGCTCAATCATGCCGACATCGGCCGACACCTCGGGCACTGTCTCATCAACGACCACATCGAAGCTGATATTGTTGTCACGGGCGCGCAGATGAAACTTGTGCGAAACATCAAAAGCCAGTTCCGCCAGTGAAAACGACTCGCGATGTGGCTGCACTTCGTTGGCATCTAGCTTGGCCAGCTCGAACAGCTCTTCAACCAGCAAGGTTAGTCTTTGCGCATTTCTATTGGCAATCCTCAGATACGACTGTTTTTCGGATTCGCTGAGCGCATCGGATTTAAGTTGCAAGGTTTCCAGGAATCCGCTTAAAGATGCCAGCGGTGTGCGCAGATCATGCGACACGTTGGCCACCAGTTGACGCCGCATCAACTCCATTTCCTGCAGGTTATGCATCTGTTGATGGATTCGCTGCGACATTTGCTGGAAAGTGACTGCCATAGTCTCAATTTCGTCCAGCGATCGATCCTCTTCGCCATTAATCGTGGCGCTATTCTGTAAATTGTTATCCTTGAATTCCTGCATCGCCCGGCTTAAGAAACGCAATTTACGCATCAGAAAGAAAAACAATATCAGTCCGGCGATAAAAGCAAATCCAAGCGCAGTCAGTATCGCGGTGGCGCTCCATCGCATGATCAGGCTACGCTGTAACACATCGGTAATGGTACTAATTTTTTCACTGCCAAGAATGGCGTATACGTATCCTTCGCGCCGATTGTTAACGTCTATAGGCGCCACACTAAAGCTGTTTTGACGAGATTCGCTACTCGGATCGTCACCCATAATCAGACCCCGCTGGCGACCTGCGAGAAAGCTTTTGATTGGGCCCAGCGATACCTGCTTATATTTGACCTTGTCGGGCGCCATCGAGTGGCTGATAACCTGGCCACTGGCATTCAGCAAATAAAGCTCGAGGCTCGGGTTGATCGTCATGACATTTTCGAATAACTCGGACAGATTATCCTGCTGAACTTCGCCATCTTTGATAAGCACGTGTTCATTGACGATATACATCGCCAGATCCCTGTTCAATTGTTGGCTGACTTCCTGTTGATACAGGTGCGCGCTATACATTGCGACCACAACAAACACGCCACCGATAACCAAAAACAGTAAAAACAGCACCAACACCAGTTTGGTGTACAGGCTGTTCAACAGCGAGCGAACCATCATCAACCGGCGAACCGGTAGCCGACGCTCCAGACGGTCTCGATATAGGCAGGTTGCTCAGGGCCCAGGCCGATTTTTTTGCGCAGCCGATTAATATGCGAATTGACAGTATGTTCGTATCCGCTATGACTATATCCCCATACCTGGTCGAGCAGTTGGCTGCGGCTAAAAACTCGTCCAGGGTTTCTTGCAAAATGCAGCAACAAATCAAACTCTTTGGCCGTCAATTCGATTGCTTTTCGATCAATAGTGACATGGCGCCCTGAAACATTAATCGACAAGCCTCGCGATTCGATTATTTCCTGACTGTCCATCAGTGCATTCTTGGTGGTTATTTCGGCTCGTCGCAGGATTGCCTTTACCCGTGCCTGCAACTCCAGTATCGAAAATGGCTTGGTCAGGTAGTCGTCCGCCCCCAGTTCCAGTCCGAGTACCCGATCGAGCTCTGAAGACTTGGCCGTCAACATGAGTATCGGGATGCTTATCGACTGCTGACGCAAGGCACGACAGATTTCCAGACCATCCAGCCC
>QIJI01000016.1 GCA_003231795.1 Gammaproteobacteria bacterium | reverse complement strand
GAAACAACGTCTATCGATGTGTCACCGCCACCCACACAGATCACGCGATCGGCGGTAACCTGCAATGCACCTTTGTTAAAGGCTTCCAGAAAAGCGACACCGGATATGCAATTCGGCGCATCGCCGTGTTCAAGCGGCAGCGCACGACCACTCTGGCAGCCGATTGCCCATAAAACAGCATCGAATTCCTGTTCCAGTTCAGCGACCATGACATCGCGGCCTATGCGTGTGGACATACGGGTTTTGATGTCACCGAGTGCCATAATCCGGCCGATTTCGTGATCCAGAAATTCGCGTGGCGTGCGGTAGCCGGGAATTCCATAACGAAACATACCTCCCAGGTCTTCGTGTTCATCGAAGATAGTGCTGGCGATGCCTTTACGACGCAGGTGATAGGCCGCAGACAGTCCAGCCGGGCCACCACCGATTATTGCCACCCGGTGCTGGCCTGTCGCGGGGGCATCGGCGAAGCGGTAACCCTCCGATTTGGCGGTGTCGCCGATGTATTGCTCGACCGAGTTGATGCCGACAAAATCATCGACATTGTTACGATTGCAACCCTGTTCGCAAGGTGCCGGGCAAACCCGCCCCATCATTGAAGGAAATGGATTGGCGTCGGTGGAGCGTTGAAACGCATACTCCTGCATCGAAACTCCCTCCGGGGGTAGCTCGATGCCGCGCACGATGTTGAGCCAGCCACGCACGTCTTCGCCCGACGGGCAGCTACCCTGGCAAGGGGGTGTGCGGTGCACGTAGGTCGGGCACTTATGCGAGGTATCCTCGTTAAATATATTCTCGCCCTGTGAGCGCCAGCGATTAACACCGTCTTCATATTTACGAAAGGTAAGTTTCTTTTCGATTTCGTCGGTTACTGTCATATTCGGTTACCTTGGTGCTCGTTGACCATTAATCATTCCCCAGGACAATCGCGTTGCTGACCAACTGGTGCACGCTAACCACCTGATCCATTTCAAATCCGTAATAGGGTAAAACCTTGCTGAACTGGCTCTTGCAGATGGCGCAGATTGCGGCCAGATGAGTGACCCCGTTTTGTTCGACAACCTGCTGAAAAGCTTCCATCCGCGGTAGCGCGCCTTTGACTCTCAACTCGACCAGATCATCGGTCAGCAGCCCTCCGCCACCGCCGCAGCAAAAAGTCGCCTCTTTGATGGTGTCACTTGCCATGTCATGAAAGTGATTGCAACTGGCCCTGATGATGGCCCGAGGAATTTCAAATTGTCCGCCAGCCTGGTCTCCCATGCGGGAGCCCCGGGAAACGTTACAGGAATCGTGAAAAGTGAGGACCTTGTCGTCGTTGCCTGATTTATCGAGGGTCAACAGATTGCGCTGAATCAGATCGTAAGTCACTTCGCAGATGTGTTGCGGTATCGGGTAATCCTGGTCGAGGAAATCGAAAGGACCGGCCAGTTTATGTAAAAAGTTATAGGCCACGCGCCAGGCGTGCCCGCATTCGCCAAACACGATACGACGCACGCCGAGTTCGAGCGCCGCGTCACGAACCCGTTGAGCAAGAACCTGCATATTGTCTTCGGAACCGATGAACAAGCCGAAATTGGCAGCCTCGGAGGCATGACTACTCAGCGTCCAGCTTAGGCCCGCCTGATGGAAAACCTTGGCGTATCCGATCAGTCCGTCGACATGGGGTTCGGCAAAAAAATCGGCGGATGGGGTGACCAGCAGTATGTCCGCATTTTTCTCATCCAGCGGCAGCCTGACTTTGACCCCTGTTTCATCTTCGATATCTTCTTCCAGTCCTTCCAGGGTATCTATCATGGCGGGTTTTGGCAGACCGAGATTATTCCCTATGGTTTGTGCTTTGCCGATGATTTCATTGCAGTACTTCTGCCCGACGCCGATGGTATCCATGATTTCCCGCGCCGCCATGGAAATTTCGGCTGTATCGATTCCATAGGGGCAGTAGACCGAGCAGCGTCGGCATTGCGAACATTGATGAAAATAGCTGTACCACTGGTCGAGCAATTCCTGATCCATATCGCGCGCGCCGACCAGTTTTGGAAAGTACTTTCCCGCCAGTGTGTAATAGCGCCGATAAACCGAGCGGAACAGGTCCTGTCGGGCAACCGGCATATTAAGCGGGTCCGAAGTCCCAAGGTAGTAATGGCACTTGTCGGTGCAAGCACCGCATTTGACGCAACTGTCGAGAAAAACGCGTAGTGCGCGTGAGTTGTCCACCAGCGCACCCATTTTCTCGACCGCAACCTGTTCCCAGTTATCGACCAGTTCACCCGGAAAACCAATTTTCTGTTGAATATCCGGTTTCGCAACATACGGTTTGCTGTGGGCCATCGAACCGATTTCGATCGGTGGAATTACCGGATATGGCTTAAGTGCCGGGGTTTCGAAATCAGCCACGGGTACTGCCTCGTTCGCGCACATTGTCGACCTGGTTGCGGGTGGGGCTGAAAAAAACGCCGGGCGCGTGTAACAATTTACTGAAGGGGAAGATAATCATCAACAGAGCCACCAGCAGTAAATGCAGGTTCAATAACCAGTCTGACGGCATCGGATGCCAGTCGAAATAAATCAAGCCGAGGAAAAACGCTTTGACCGCGACTATGTCGGTCGGTACGACATACTTCATGCCGAGACCTGACACTGCGATGGCGACCAGTAAAGCGAGCATTAAATGATCGGACGGCGATGAAATGTATGCTACCCGGTCAACCAGGAATCGACGCGCCCACAGACCTCCCAGTCCGAAAATAAACGCGAATGCAGCATACAATCCGATTGGTTGTATCAACACTACCCAGGACCAGACCGGATCGGTGAAGTAGCGTAAATGTCGCAGCAGCACAAACAACAATGCGGCGTGCATGATCCATCCGAACAGCCAGATCCATTTGTTGGCCTTGAACAGACTGCTGAAAAGTGTGACTTCCAGCAGCATGCGTTTGACCACACCGGCGCGAGTGGTTGGCGCCGGTGTAGTCGGGATAGGGAGCGGGGCAGGGGTTAGCGCGTATTGCCGGATCTTATAACCGGTTCCGAGCAATATGATCGCGCTAGCGAAATAAAATAAAAACGTGAATGCAACGGTTAGTACTGACATTGTTCACCCTGGCAAAACCCGGTTAACCCGGTTATACGCAGCCTGTTGGTTTTGGCAGGCCGGCGTATTTACAGGCCTGTTTGGCCGGGCCGTAGGGGAATAGTTCGTACAGGTACTTGCTCGTACCTTTGTCCTTGCCGAGTTTCTTGCCAACCGCTTTGGTTAATACCCTGACTGCCGGTGCGATCTGATATTCCTCGTAATAATCTCGCAGGAAATTAATCACCTCCCAGTGATTTTCATCGAGCACCGCGCCGTCAGCCTTTGCCATTTCATTGGCCAGCTCGTCGTTCCAGTCGCTCAGGTTAGTCAGGTAGCCTTCTTCGTCGGTTTCGTAGGAATTACCGTTAATTTCTAAAGCCATTGTTTACCTCATGTTCTGTTGAATAATGTCCGGTTTAAAGCCAGGACTGTACGTTATCGTATTCGGTCGTCAGTTTGACGAATCCATCGTAATCGATCAAGGTTACCGCCGCGTCAATTTTGTCATTCATACCACGCGCGATCACATCGGGTTGTAAGGCATAGACGGTTAAACGGTCAGTTGCCGTTTTTAAATTGCCATGAGCATCACCTGAGTCCTGCGCGGCATAGATACCGTCTTCGATTAAAAGCAGACCGGCCCCTTTTTTAGCCATTCGCAGGCAGCTATCAAAGGAATTACGCTCATAAGGTGATTTGTTGACGATGTGTAAAATGCTCATAATTACCCTAAAAATTCAGGATGACGTCCTGCTGTTCGAGAATATCCGCCATTTCCTGACTGCTGATAACATGAATTGAATCTTTTTCCGCCCAGTCTTCATCTTCGTCTTCCCAGGTCAACGGCATCAGATCATCCTGGCTCAGGCCTCGTGCCTCGAGCGATTCGCGTTCGACGTAAATCTTGTTGACTTCATAATCGCCGAGCGCACGATAGGTCGGAGTGAAATTCTTCACTCCGATCTGACTGGTATCTTGATTCCGCATCAGTTGATACACCCCGTCATCGATAAACGCGAGCGATACGTCTTGCTCGAAAGCGGCGGCGATTAACACCACTTCCAGCGATTCAAGCGCATATACAGTACCGTGCGGGGCCTTGCGATTGATGTATAAAAACTTTTTAGCCACGTTGACAGAGCACCCCTAATCACCGAATACCAGTAGTCGATCGGCCTGGATACCGGCATCGATAAGTTGGCCCAGCCCCGAGATTTCAAATCCAGCGTTCATATTGTCGGCATCTTTTGCGGCGCGTTTGGCCCCCTCCTGATCCAGCAGACCACGCCGTTGTGCTGCTGCGATGCATAAAATCATATCGAGGTCATTATCCTCGGCCAGCTTGCTCCAACGCTCACTCACATTGCGGTCATCCTGTGGCGGTACACTCAGGCGGGTGCCGACATTGACGCCGTCGTGATAGAAAAATACGCGTACTATTTCATGCCCGGCCCTGAGCGCGGCTTCGACAAAGTGGTAGGCCGTATCCGCCGATTGATGGGTATACGG
>QIJI01000269.1 GCA_003231795.1 Gammaproteobacteria bacterium | reverse complement strand
GAACCCGCCATTGAGATCGGTATCACCGTTACGCGCAAGCACCAGATAGTGTTGCGGCAGAATCAGTTGACCAGATTTGATTGTTTGTCGGTTGCTATCATCATCACCAATGGTGGTTCGGTTTAAATTAATCCTTTCATTGGTGGGGTTAAAAAGCTCAAACCACTCGCCCCTCGTATCTGACACTGCCGCGGGATTCACCATAACCTCGGTTATCAGCAAATCGCTAACCATGCTGGCCAGACTTTGAGTGGGGGACAACAAAATTAAATAAATCAGGCCCAGATGGCCAATTCCTTTTGCCTTCATGACATTCTCCTTGTCGAGTTTTAGCTGCTTACGCATTCGTAAACAGTTGCAATTAAAAACTTAACCGCAACTGGAGAATCTGACTAGCGCATTTGGAGAAAGATTTTGTAGGATAAAACTGATACTACTCGTAGGGCACGAGCACCGGTCCGATACCGTCTTCGCCGTTTCTTTCGATTTGCAGATCGCGCATGAAGTTGTATTTTTTGTAACTAAGCAGTCTGGCGCTGGCTGAATTCTTGATAATGGTCGCGCGGATTAGCACCAGCAGGTTTTGCTTTACCTTGGTACTTTTACTGGAGCGGAACAAAGCACCCAGAATTGGAATATCACCCAGAATCGGAACTTTCTGTTCGGTCTGGACGTCAACTTCATCAATCAATCCACCCAGCACCAAAAGCGCACCGTCTTCGAGCTGAACCGTGGTTTTGATTGAACGTTTGTTGGTGACTATATCTACCGCACTGGTAGCGCTACCACTGATATTGGAGATTTCCTGTTCAATTTCCAGGGTAATCGCGCCGCCTTCATTGATCTGCGGTTTAACCCTGAGGCTAATACCGATGTCCTGTCGCTCAATGGTGCGAAATGGATTACTGGTATCGGAGATTGAACCGGTCGACTCGCCAGTCACGAAGGGTACATTCTGCCCGACGATAATTTCGGCTTCCTGGTTATCGAGGGTCACAATCGACGGCGTTGACAGTAGATTGGACCGCGCGTCACCCTGGAGCGCACGGATCAGCGTGATAAAACTCAGTCCTCCGTCATCGATACTACCCAGACCCAGGGCACCCCCTTCCGGAATAAGCCCCCCTTGAATAGCTCCGATATCGAGCCCCGAACCCGCAAAATTTGTTGAGAAAATTGGACCATCAGGCTCGTTGGTGAGCAACCACTGGACACCGAGTTCATTGGCAGTATCGATCGAGACTTCAGCAATGATCGCTTCAATGTGCACTTGCGCACGGGGAATATCCAGTTGCTGAATGACCGCACGTAACGACGGAAATACAGACGCCGGGGCATGAATTACCAACGCATTGGAGCTTTCATCAGCCTGTACGCTAACGGTGTCTGCCGCTCCTCCACCGCCGGTCGTACCGACATTCTTGGCTTCGGCCTTGATGACTTCTTTGCCGACATTACTGAGGATGGTGGCCAGATTCTTTGCATCGGCATAACGCAGGTAAACCACGTGGGTGTTACCACTGGATTCTACCGGTGCGTCGAGGTCCGAAATGATGGCACGATACTTGAGCCGGCTGGTTCGTTCGCCACTCAGTAAAATGCTATTGGTACGTTCATCGGCAGTCACTTTCACTCCGCCCGCTGCCGGGTTCTTCTGATCGGGCGATGCAATGTTGAGGCTGGTTAGCAAACGCACGACTTCAGCCGCAAACGCGTGTTTCAGTTTTATGATTTCGATATCAGAATCGATTTCCTTATCCATTTCGGCAATGATGCGATCGATGCGATTGATATTCGAAGCACGATCCGAAATTATTAACACGTTGGTTGCCGGATAAGCCGCGAGATGCCCCTGCTGGGCAACCAGCGGTCGCAAAATTGGCACCAGTTGGGCTGCATTGATATATTTGATCGAAAGCACCCGGGTTATCAGCTGATCTCCCGGATTTCGCTTGCCTGAAGAAAATGGCGCGGCACTTTGTTTGGCAGTCGCATCGGGAATAATTTTGATCGCATTTTTAGTCGGTACCGTTGCAAAACCGTGTACCTGTAGAATCGACAGGAACACGTTGTAGACTTCTTTTTTATTCAGCGGCTTCGACGACACTACGGTCACCTTGCCTTTCACCCGAGGGTCGATAATAAAGTTTTTCCCGGTAATCTGCGACACGCTGTTAATCACCGCAACCAGGTCGGCATCGCTAAAATTCAGCGTCACTTCTTGCGCCTGCAATGGCAGGCTTAATATCGGGCCGATTAACAGGCCAATTAACAGGGTTGTGATTCTGCGAAATTTCATAAACGGCGACCTAAATCCTGAAGTCCAGGGTTTGCTCGGCACCGTTACGCATAAATGTAACCGATACGCTTTGAGAGGTGGTTAACGACTTTAGCGCGTCCACCGCTTCGAAAGGATTTTGGAGAGATACTCCATTAACAGCCGTGAAAACATCGTTGGGCTCGAAATTCAATTTCTTTAACAGGCTCTCGCCACGCAACGGCTTAAGCTTGAAACCGATATTTTTACCATTCTGTTGTACCGGAATCGCCTGAAAGCGTGTTGCCAGCGCCATCGGGTTGCTCACGTAACGTTTTTTATAACTACGCAGTAACGCGGTCTGACTGGCTGACGCAGTGGAGGGCAAGGAGGTATTAATATTTCCTCTCTGACTGCCGTTATTGCGTTTTTGCAGGTTCAAGCGCTCGATCTTGCCGTAGCGGTTAATCAGAATATGGTCGGTTTCAATTCCAGCCAGCGTAATATTTTCGGCCAGCTCATCGTCGAGCAAATAATGCCTGCTCTTGTTTGGTTGCACTTCAACGATAGCGGACGACAGGCTCGGTTCGGGAGAATAATAGACGCCACGTAACTTGTAATTCAATTGTGTTTCGGGGGCTTGCTCGACTTCTACCACAAGTTGCTCAACCACGGCTTGGCCAAACAGAAAGGCGCGACTGATCGCGATAGCCTGTTGCTGATAGTTGGGTGTTGACTGGCTGTTTCCACCAATTGCCTGAACCTGGGGATTAATGCTCGAAACCGTCGTCGCTGGAGCGGGGTAATAATGCCAGATTACCAGCGATATCTGCTGCGCCAGGCCCGCCAGTAGAGGTAGCAGCACAACCAGGCGCAGCCACTTGTCGCTCAACAGTCCAAATAGTAAATCCTGATTCAATCGCCTGTTCCTTTACAATTTCTGTGACACCGGGCCGCATATTATATGCCGCAATTGTTACAAAAATATGTAGCCAATCTAATAAAACTATAAATTAATTAAACTTTATAGTCGAATTTGTTGATTTAAAAGGGGTTATTTTATTTGACGCGGTCATTTTTGAGATAAAAGCTCCCATTTTCACAATTCTGGCCAGCAATCATACAAGAGCGCTCTGAAGGCACGCTAAAGCGACAATTCTTGGGATCAATTTGACCTGGATCAGGAGTCAAAAATAAGCGCGGAAACAGGCCACTATTCCGCTTGACACTCCATAGGTGCTTTATTAAAGTACGCGCTCTCTCACGGGGCCATAGCTCAGCTGGGAGAGCGCAACACTGGCAGTGTTGAGGTCGGCGGTTCGATCCCGCCTGGCTCCACCAGTTTCTACTGGTAACAAACAGTGTCCCCATCGTCTAGTCGGCCTAGGACACCGCCCTTTCACGGCGGTAACAGGGGTTCGAATCCCCTTGGGGACGCCATATCCATAAAAAGAGAGACCTTTAGGTCTCTTTTTTTATGGATATTTCTTTCTCAAGGCTCGGATGAGAACCCGGAGCCAAATACATCTAAAATCAAAAATTTACTCTATTCCCAACGGCTCCGTTCGACCAGTTTGCCGGAGGGCGCGTTCCAGTTTATCGACCTCACGATGGTGGTTCCGCGCATGGGTGCCTGGAAGGCACGATTCTCTCTGTGGCCTGTCAGTTGCGAGACTTTCAGCGACATCACCCCGCTCTGTCGCTGTGCCATGGGCACTCACATAGCCGATAACATCGGGAGATAGTTGAGCATCCTGTAATGACAAGCGCATCACTACTTCCATGGTTTCCGTCGAAGGCCGAGTGACATGGAAACCATCAGAATTTGATCCAAATCCGATTAGTTCTGCATAAATTTTTGCACCTCTTGCCTGCGCATGGTTAAGCTCTTCGAGAATCAAGGTGCCGGAACCTTCGCCAATTACTAATCCATCCCGATCTTTGTCAAAAGGTCGTGGGGAGAGATGGGCTTCGTCATTACGCACACTGGTGGCGTATAGCGTATCGAAAACGGCTGCCTCAGTCGGACATAATGCCTCACAGCCACCAGCAACCATCATTTCCTGTTGCCCTCTTTTGATTGCTTCATAGGCATATCCAACGCCCTGGCTACCCGATGTAGAGGCACTTGAAGTTGTGTAGATGCAACCCCGCAAGCCGAAATAAACACCAATATTGACCGGTGAAGTATGGGTCATCATTCTGATATAAGAATTGGCATTCAAATTTCCAGAAGGGCCACTCAAAAACATGCTGGCAATATAACAGGTCGCTGAGGTATCCCCGGTCGACGACCCGAAGGCAACACCGGTTAATCCATTGTGAAACTCCTCATCACCCAGTAGTCCCGCATCCTCTAGCAGGCTGTTGAAAAAGGCTCAG
>QIJI01000299.1 GCA_003231795.1 Gammaproteobacteria bacterium | reverse complement strand
CGTTGGCGATGAGTTCGCCGCGCTGGTGGCTGAAAAAGCAGCCAGGTTGAAATACGGAGATCCGATGGATCCTGATACCGATGTCGGCACCGTAATCAATGAAAAGTCGGCCATCCTGTTCCAGGATCGGGTCAACGATGCGATCGAAAAAGGTGCCACTCTGCTCTACGGCAATGACCGCCAGGGTGCTGTTTATTCGCCTACCGTGCTCGATCATGTGCCCGCAGACTGCGAGTTGGTGGTGGAAGAGACTTTCGGCCCACCGGTACCTATTATTCGTGTACGCGATATTGACCACGCCATTGAAGTGGCTAACTCTACTGCTTTCGGTTTGTCGTCAGGTGTCTGCACCAACCGCATGGACGACATCATCCGCTTCATCAAGGAGTTGCAAACCGGTACCGTAAATATCTGGGAAGTCCCCGGCTACCGTATCGAAATGTCACCCTTCGGTGGCATCAAGGATTCCGGGCTCGGATACAAGGAAGGCGTCATCGAAGCGATGAATTCCTATACCAACGTGAAGACCTTCTCACTGCCCTGGTAAAACCTGTCATCCCGTGGCTTAGGACGGCTCGGGTATCCTGCTTCGCTCCCGCGTACTTCCATGTACGCGATCGGGATATTCAGGGAGAGCGTGCTACGCACGCAATTGTTTGACTGGGTCCCGGTTTTCACCGGGATGACGGAGTAGTAGCGGGGGCGCGACGGAAAGGTTGTCAGGCGACCTTCACCGGAAAAGCGTTATCCGCTGCGGCGGTATAGTTTTCCATTTCGTTGAAGTTCAGGTAGCGGTAGACATCATCCGCCATGGTATTGATATCGTTCGCGTATTGCATGTACTCGTCCATGGTCGGAATTTTACCCATGATCGAAGCCACTGCCGACAGTTCGGCCGAGGCCAGATACACATCTGCTCCTTTGCCCAAACGGTTGGGGAAGTTACGGGTCGAAGTTGAAACCACGGTCGAGTTTTCCGCCACACGAGCCTGATTACCCATGCACAACGAACAGCCGGGCATTTCGGTGCGAGCACCACAGCGGCCAAAGATATTGTAGTAACCTTCGGCGATAAGCTGGGCTTCGTCCATTTTGGTCGGTGGTACAATCCAGAGCCGGGTTGCTACCGGGCTGTCGAGCTTGTCGAGCAGTTTACCGGCCGCGCGAAAGTGACCGATGTTGGTCATGCAGGAACCGATGAATACCTCGTCGATTTGTCGACCGGCCACATCGGACAAAGTCTTGATATCGTCCGGGTCGTTCGGACAGGCCAGCAAAGGTTCTTTAATTTCGTTCAGGTCAATCTCGATGATCTCGACATACTCGGCGTCCGCGTCAGCTTCCAGCAGTTCCGGGTTAGCCAACCATTTTTCCATTTCCTCGATACGTCGCGTAATCGTACGCACATCACCATAACCTTCGTTGACCATCCACTTGAACATGGTGATATTCGAGTTCATGTATTCGATGATCGGTTCCTTATCGAGCTTGACGGTGCAACCCGATGCGGAACGTTCGGCCGACGCATCCGAAAGTTCGAATGCCTGTTCCACTTTAAGTTGCGGCAGACCTTCGATTTCGAGAACTCGTCCGGAGAAAACGTTCTTCTTACCTTTCTTTTCGACCGTGAGCAAACCGCTTTGAATCGCGGCGTAGGGAATTGCATTCACCAGATCACGCAGCGTGATGCCCGGCTGCATTTCACCTTTGAAGCGCACCAGCACCGATTCCGGCATATCGAGCGGCATGACTCCGGTTGCGGCAGCAAAAGCGACCAGCCCCGAACCTGCGGGGAAAGAGATACCGATCGGAAAACGCGTGTGCGAGTCACCACCTGTGCCCACCGTATCGGGCAATAACATGCGGTTCATCCAGGAATGAATAACACCATCGCCGGGGCGCAGCGAAATACCACCACGATTCTGCATGAAGTCCGGCAAGGTATGGTGGGTCACCACATCAACCGGCTTGGGATACGGTGCGGTATGACAGAACGACTGCATTACCAGGTCCGCCGAGAATCCAAGGCAGGCCAGATCTTTCAATTCATCACGCGTCATCGGGCCGGTGGTATCCTGCGAACCCACCGTAGTCATCTTTGGTTCACAATACATGCCGACCCGCACGCCAGACAGACCACAGGCCTTGCCGACCATTTTCTGTGCCAGCGTATAACCCTTGTTGCTGGCTTCGGCCGCCTGCGGTTTTTCAAACAATTCAGATTCACCGAGACCCAGTGCATTACGTGCACGTTCGGTCAAACCACGACCGATGATCAACGGAATTCGCCCGCCCGCCTGCACCTCGTCTTTGAGTACGTTGGTGCTCAGTTCAAAGGTTGCTATCACCTCGTCACTGTCGTGTCGGGTCGTCTTTCCGGCATAGGGGTAAACATCAATGACATCACCCATTTCCATTTTCGAAACATCCATTTCTATCGGTAAGGCACCAGAGTCTTCCATGGTGTTAAAAAATATCGGGGCAATCTTGCTGCCGAAACAATATCCACCATTGCGTTTGTTCGGGACATAGGGGATATCGTCGCCCATATGCCACAGTACCGAGTTGGTTGCCGACTTGCGCGACGACCCGGTCCCAACCACATCACCGACATAGGCAAGCGGATGCCCCATCGCTTCGAGTTCGGTAATTTTTTGCAGCGGCTGGTCGGTTAGACCCTCGCGCGGGTTTTTCAGCATCGCATTGGCATGCAACGGAATATCCGGTCGTGACCAGGCATCCTGCGCCGGTGACAGGTCGTCGGTATTGGTTTCTCCCGGAACCTTGAACACCGTCACGGTGATTTTTTCAGCCAGCTCGGGTTTGCGGGTAAACCATTCGGCGTTGGCCCAGGATTCCAGCACCTGCCGCGCCGCGGTGTTGCCGGCTTCGGATTTTTCGACCACGTCATGAAAAGCATCGAACACGAGCAAAGTATGGGACAGTGCCTGTACCGCGGCAGATGCAGTTTCATCGTCATCAAGGCAGGCAATCAGCGGCGCAATATTGTAGCCACCCAGCATGGTGCCGAGAATCTCGGTCGCCCTGACTTTATCGATCAGGGGCGTCGAGGCCTCGGCTAATGTTACAGCAGCCAGAAACCCGGCTTTGACATAGGCCGCTTCATCCACCCCTGCCGGTACATGTTGAGTCAACAGTTCGAGCAGGTTGTCCTCCTCGCCTGCCGGCGGGTTCTTGATCAGCTCGACCAGTTCAGCGGTTTGTTGTGCATTCAGCGGTTCGGGCGGTATGCCCTGTTCTGCGCGTTCTGCTGTGTGTTCACGGTAAGCCTGCAACATGTCGATATTCTCGGGTATCAGTATCTATAAGATTGAGTTGGGCTAGCGTTTATCAAGTGGAATATAATCAAGATCGATAGCACCGGTGTACAACTGCCGAGGACGTCCGATCTTGGTGGCCTCATCCGACATCATTTCGTTCCATTGTGAAATCCATCCGATGGTACGTGCCATCGCGAAGATCACGGTAAACATGTTCATTGGAATTCCCATCGCAAGGAATATGATGCCGGAATAGAAATCTACGTTCGGGTAGAGGTTACGCTTGACGAAGTACTCGTCTTCGAGCGCTACTTTTTCAAGCGCCATCGCTGTTTCGAGTAATTTCTTTTGTTCGCCGGTTGCTTCCATGTCATCCAGTAACTGGTGGCATATTACACGGATCAATTTGGCGCGTGGATCGTAATTCTTGTAAACACGATGACCGAATCCCATCAGGCGAAAAGAATCATTTTTGTCTTTGGCGCGATCGACAAAAGCCTGTAAAGGTTTGCCCGATTCGTTGATATCGATCAGCATGCGGATCACCGCCTCGTTGGCGCCACCGTGGGCCGGACCCCACAGCGCTGCAATGCCCGAGGCCACCGCCGCAAACGGGTTGGCGTCGGAACTACCGGCAAGTCGCACCGTAGAAGTAGACGCATTCTGCTCATGATCGGCATGCAAAATCATGATCAGGTCGAGCGCCTTGGCCAGCAGCGGATCGGGGACATATTCTTCCGACGGCATCGAAAACATCATGTGCAGAAAATTATCGGTATAACCAAGGTTATTACGCGGATAAACAAAGGGCTTGCCGTTAGCATAGCGATAACTCATCGCGGCAATGGTCGGCATTTTCGCGATCAGGCGGTAGGCGGTGATCTTGCGATGTTCTTCGTTATGGATATCCATATGATCATGATAGAACGCGGCTAACGCACCGACGCAACCCACCATAATCGCCATCGGATGTGCGTCGCGCCGAAAACCGGTGAAAAAGCGGATCATCGCTTCGTGCAACATCGTGTGCATGGTTACGGTTCTATCGAACTCTTCAAGTTCAGCCTTTTTCGGCAAACGATCATTTAACAGCAGAAAACAGACCTCGAGGTAGGAGCTATGCTCGGCAAGTTGATCGATCGGATAACCACGATATTGCAAAACACCTTTGTCACCGTCGAGGAAAGTAATCGAGCTGGAGCAACTGGCGGTAGACATGAATCCGGGATCATAAGTGAAGTAACCGAGCTCTTTATAAAGAGCTCCAATATCGATTACCTTGGGTCCAGCGGTTGGCGTATACAGCGGTAACTTGACTTCTTTACCGGTGCTATCGTCAATAATGGTTACGGTTTCATTGCTCAT
>QIJI01000332.1 GCA_003231795.1 Gammaproteobacteria bacterium | reverse complement strand
TCGCGTCAATGTACTTTCTTCCGGTCACCGTGCCTGCTCGGGTTGTGGTGAGGCGATGGCCGCGCGCATGGTGACGGATCTAATTGGCCCGGATGCTATTTACATAAATGCCACCGGTTGTTTGCAGGTTTTTACCACCCACAATGAACAATCCGCCTGGCAGGCACCGTGGTTGCATTCGGTGTTCGCCAATGCCGCGGCGGTGGCTTCGGGCGTGGAGGCCGCGTTGAATGCGCGCGGCAAAAATACTCCGGTGGTAGTTCAGGCCGGTGACGGTGGCACGTTTGATATTGGTCTGCAATGCCTGTCCGGAATGATCGAGCGGGGTCATAATGTTTTGTTCGTGTGTTATGACAATGAAGCCTATATGAATACCGGCGTGCAACGCTCCAGTTCCACCCCGCATGCGGTGCGCACCACGACCTCACCGCCGGGTCGTCTGAGTGAGGGCAAGCATCATCTGAAAAAAGACGTGCTGTCGATCATGGCCGCACATCATCTGCCCTATGCCGCGACGGCGACGGTCGCCTATTTTCCGGATCTCAAGGCCAAGGTCGAAAAAGCCATCAAGATTAAGGGGCCGCGTTTTTTACAGGTATTGTCACCCTGTCCGTTGGGCTGGAACCACGATGCAGCACAAACTATTGAAGTATCCCGGCTGGCGGTAGAGACCGGCCTGTTTCCTCTGGTTGAAATGGAGCATGGTTCGGTGAGCAGTGTGATGCGTCTGGCGCGACAACGACCGATTGAAGATTACCTGAAACTGCAGGGACGTTTTAAACATCTATTCAATGGTCGGGCAGGGGCAACCGAGATCCGCCATTTACAGGCGTTGGCCGATGCGCGGATTCGGCGTTACGATTTGCTGGATGCCGACACGGAATGGACGACCGATACCGCTACCCAGGTGCAACGTCATGGTCGCGGTGGTTATGTGCAAGGTATGAAGGTAACGTCGACATGAGTCGGTTATCTTTTAAACCCGGGAGCAGTCTGGCTTATCGCACCGGGGACTGGGCAACCCAGCTTCCCGTTTACGATAATAAATGGCCACCCTGCGGACAGACCTGCCCGGCCTCCGAAGATATCCAGGCCTGGCTCGCTTTATTAAGTGATCGTGCGATTGAAGATTCCAGCCTGGTTCAGGCCGAAGCGGCCTGGCGCAAAATCACGGAACGCAATCCGCTGCCGGCGGTGATGGGTCGGGTCTGCTATCACCCCTGCGAGCTCGGCTGTAATCGCAAACATCTCGACAGTGCGGTCAACATACATGGCGTTGAACGTTATCTGGGGGATTTGGCCCTCGAACATGGCTGGCTACACCAGGTTCTTACTGAAACTAAACAGACACAACCGGTGGCGGTGGTCGGTGCTGGCCCGGCAGGGCTTTCCTGTGCGTTTCAACTGGCGCGGCGCGGTTATCCGGTGACGATTTTCGATGGCCAGTCAGTTGCAGGCGGTACCTTGCGCAGTGGTATTCCAGATTATCGTTTGCCCAAAGAGGTATTACAGCGTGAGATTGATCGCATTCTCGCGTTGGGAATTGAATTGCAACTCGATACCCGTATTGGTGAGCAACGCAGCGCGGAATCCTTACAGCAGGAATTTGCCGCCGTCTTTCTGGCCATCGGTGAGCAACAACCCCGCCTTTATACCGGTGGCGATCAGTCTCAACACAGCGTCATGGCCGGTGTCGATTTTCTACGCCGCGTTAATCAGGGTGAATCCATCAAGTTGCCGCGAAAGGTGGCGGTGATTGGCGGAGGGAATACCGCGATTGATGCCGCGCGTTGTGCTTTGAGGTTAGGTGCGGCCGTCACCGTGGTTTGCCCGCAGGATCCGCACGGTACCCAGCATGGCCCGGGTACGGAAATGCCAGCTTCCCACGAAGAAGTTATTCAGGCGGAAACCGAAGGTGTGCTTTTGCGTTATCGTCTGGCCGTCTCGCGTCTGGTGCGCAGTGGCGAACACCTGTCCGGCCTGGAAATTGCCCGAATTGATCAACTGCATAATCGTCACGGTGACTTTGCTCCATTGTTGTTTGAGGGAACCGAAGAATTTTTGCCAGCGAGTCTGGCCATCTTTGCCATCGGTCAGCAGGCCGACTGGCAGGGTCTGGAATTACTTCGCGACAGTGAGGATTCTAATATTCTGATTGGCGGCGACGCCGCAGGCAAACCTCGTTTCGCCGCCACCGCAGTTGGCAGCGGCTATCAGGCGGCGATGTCGATCATTGCTGAACTCAGTGGCTCGCCTCCCTGTTACGAACAACATGAAAAAGCCGAGGTCTTACCCAAAGACCTGAACATGTCCTATTTCCCACACCTCGAACGGCAGGAAGGGGGTGTGATTGCCGATGCTTTACAGGACTTTGAAGAAATCAACCTGGCTCTGGACGACGCCGCGGCAAGCCGTGAGGCCGAACGCTGTCTGAGTTGCGGGGTTTGTTTTCAGTGTGATAATTGTTGGCACTTTTGCCCGGATGCCGCTGTCATAAAAGAGAAGGCAGGTTACAAAGTCGATGAAGACTTTTGTAAGGGCTGCGGCATCTGTGCTCAGGAGTGTCCATGCGGGCACATTGCGATGGAGCCCGTTCACCTTTGAAGCATTGTAAAAAAGCAATTCGAAAAGGAGGCTGATAATGAAAAAAATAACGATCGTGGGTGTCGGTCGCGTCGGTGAATCCACCGCCCAGATCCTGGCCAAGGAAGAGCTGTGTCGGGAATTGATGTTACTGGATATTCATGATGGCGTACCCCAGGGCGTGGCACTGGATATTCAGGAGTCGGGCGCGTTGTTACGGTTCGATACCCGGGTGAATGGCGATACCGATCCCGCCGCGATGGCCGATTCGGATATGGTTATTATCACCGCGGGCATACCTCGAAAACCCGGCATGTCGCGTTCCGATGTACTGGATACCAATCTGAAGATTATCGATGGCATTGTCGATAACATGCTGCGTTATGCACCGAAGGCGATGTTGCTCATGGTGACCAACCCGGTGGATGTGTTGACCTGGCATGCCTGGAAAAAATCTGGGTGGCCGCGACATCGCGTATTTGGTCAGTCCGGCGCACTCGATACCGCACGCATGGCGACCTTTATTGCGCTGGAAACCGGTTATTCCATTAAAGATATTTCACCATTAGTGCTCGGAGGGCATGGTGATGCGATGGTGCCGATGACCCGTTTTACGGATATCGCCGGAATCAATATCGAGCATTTCCTCGACTCGAAAACCATCGCTGAGATTGTAGAACGCACACGCAAGGGCGGTGGCGAGATATTGAACCTGAAAAAAAACAGCAGTGCCTATGATTCGCCCGCGGCAGCGGTCGCTGCAATGATCGATGCCATCAGCCACAATCGCCGACGCATCATGCCCTGCATCGGTATCCTCGATGGAGAATATGATCAACATGATATGGCCATGGGCGTGCCCGCAGTACTGGATGAAACGGGACTGATCAAGATTATCGAATTAAATTTGAATGAACAGGAGCGTGCCGATTTTCAGAAATCGGCCGAGATGGTGCGTGCCGACATTAATCGTTTGTCGTAACCGAGTTTGTCAGTAATCGGCTTTTAATCGTGGCACCTGAATGTAACCTGGATGACAGCGGGGTGACTTAAAATGAAAAAGGACAGTGTAACCGTACTCGATAACGCCAGCGGTCGTCAGATCGAATTACCGATCTTACGCCCTACTCAGGGGCCGCCGGTGGTGGATATTGCTCACTTTTACCGTGAGCTGGGCTACTTCACCTATGACCCGGGTTTTATTTCAACCGCAAGTTGTCAAAGTTCGATCACTTTTATCGATGGCGAGCAGGGGATACTGCAATACCGCGGTTATCCTATCGAACAGTTGGCGGCAAAGAGTAATTTTCTCGAAGTCACCTACCTGATGCTGGATGGGGAATTGCCGTCGCGTGAACAACTTACCGAGTTCAGCGATATCATCAGTCATCACAGTATGCTCAATGAAAGCCTGAAGAGTTTTTTCCGTGGTTTTTATCATGACGCTCATCCGATGGCGATCATGGTGGGTGTGGTGGGTTCGCTGTCCGCGTTTTATCACGATTCCACGGACATAACGGATCCGCGTCACCGCGAAATTGCCGCGCATCGTATGATCGCCAAGATGCCCAGCATTGCCGCCGCCAGTTATAAACACACCATTGGTGAGCCGCAGGTCTACCCGGATAATTCTTTGAGTTATACCGGCAACCTGTTAAATATGATGTTCTCGGTTCCCTGTGAGGAATATATTGTGGATCCGATTGCCGAACGGGCGCTGGATATGATCTTTATTTTGCACATCGATCATGAACAAAATGCCAGTACCTCCACGGTACGCCTGGCCGGAAGTTCGCAGGCCAATCCGTTTGCCTGTATCGCCTCTGGCATCGCCGCGTTGTGGGGCCCGGCGCACGGCGGCGCCAACGAAGCGGTGCTCAATATGCTGGCCGAGATCGGTGACGTTAAACGCATCCCCGAATTTATCGCCCGCGCCAAAGATAAAAACGATCCATTCCGCCTGATGGGCTTCGGTCATCGGGTTTACAAGAACTATGATCCACGTGCGAAGATTATTCGCGAGATGTGTCATGAAGTGCTGGCCAAACTGGGTGATGCCAATGACCCGATGTTAGAGCTTGCGGTACGGCTGGAAGAGATCGCCCTGAACGATGACTATTTTGTAGAG
>QIJI01000087.1 GCA_003231795.1 Gammaproteobacteria bacterium | reverse complement strand
TGGCAGGACGTATGCCTGGTTGAACGAGAAATACTCACAGCAGGTTCCTCCTGGCATGCCGCTGGTGGCATTCACGCGCTCAATGCCGACCCCAATATGGCCGCGTTACAGGCTTACACCATCGATTTACTGTCGCAGATTGAAAAAGAAAGCGGACAGAACATCGGCCTGCACATGACCGGTGGCATTACCGTCGCCTGCGCGCCTGCGCGCTGGGAATGGTTGCAGGCGGCCTATCGAATCTTCCAGACCATCGGCATCGAAGATTGTTACCTGATGACGCCGCAACAGATCAAGGAAAAATGTCCGATTATGGATGTTGAAGGTGTGCTCGGCGGCCTATGGGCAGATCGGGAGGGATATGTTGACACCACGGGAACCGTGCAGGCCTATGCCGTGGCCGCGAAAAAAATGGGAGCCGAGGTAATCGAACACAATCGCGTGGTCGAGCTCAATCAACGCGCGGACAACAGCTGGGATGTGGTCACCGAAAAAGGCACGATACATGCCGAGCACGTGGTCAACGCGGGAGGCCTGTGGGCCAAGCAGTTAGGTCAAATGGTGGGACTCGATTTACCCCTCGCTCCACTGCAACACCACTATCTGATTTCTGAATCGATTCCCGAAGTCGCAGCACTCGACTTCGAGGTTCCGATGACCGTGGATCTCGAAGGATTTACCTACCTGAGACAGGATCAGCACGGTGTGCTGGTGGGTATTTACGAAATCAATCACCAACACTGGGCTATCGACGGCGCACCCTGGGATTTTGGCATGGAGTTGTTCAACGAAGATATCGATCGTATCGAAGATGAACTGACCATGGCATTTAATCGTTATCCCTGTCTGCAGGAAGTCGGTATCAAGAACTGGGTTAACGGCGCTTTTACTTTTTCGCCCGATGGTAATCCGCTGGTGGGACCGATCCGCGGACTCAAAAACTACTGGCTGGCCTGCGGTGTCATGGCCGGATTTCTGCAAGGTGGCGGTGTCGGCAAGACCCTCGCGGAATGGATGATTCACGGCGAGCCGGAAGCCGATGCCTGGCCGATGGATATCGCACGTTACGGCGATTTCGCTTCCAATCGTGAATATATAAAACAGACCACTGGGCAGTTTTACTCGCGACGTTTTGTGATGACCTATCCGAACCAGCAATTGCCGGCCGGTCGACCCCTCAAAAAGGCACCCGCTTACACCGCGATGAGCGATGCCGGTGCGATCTGGGGCGAAGTCTGGGGTCTCGAAGTGCCTTTGTTTTTTGCCCCCAAAGATTTTGAGGAAACGCCATCATTGAAACGCTCAAATGCGTTTCCACTGGTAGCCGAGGAATGTAAAGCGGTGCGTGAACAGGTAGGTCTGCTCGATATCAGCGCCTTCTCCCGTTACGAAATCAGCGGCCAGGATGCGGCTGCCTGGCTGGATCGAGTGCTCGCCTGTCCGCTACCGAAACCGGGGCGCTCACGTCTCGCACCGATGGTATCGCCCGGCGGTCGTCTCAAGGGTGACCTGACGGTACTTAACTGGGGTGACGGTCGTTTCTGGTTGATGGGATCCTATTACCTGCGGAACTGGCATATGCGCCGCTTCGAAGACTACCTGGAAAGCGAGGGATTTGCCGATGTTCAAATCAGGGATGTCGCTGACACAATCTGCGGTTTCTCGCTGTGTGGACCCAACGCCAGGAAAGTACTGCAGCAACTTACCCATCAGGATGTCAGTCATGAATTTTTACCGTTTCTCGGCTGTACGACCATTGACGTCGGTTTAATCCGCGCCAGGGTATGCCGCGTGTCGGTCACCGGTGAACTGGGCTACGAAATTAACTGTAACGCCAGCGAGCACATTTCGCTACGCGAAATGTTGTTGGAAGCAGGTCAGGAACATGGTATTCGTGAATTCGGCTTTTACGCGATGAATTCACTACGCATGGAAAAAAGCTTTGGCATATGGTCGGCCGAATTCACGCAAGACCGTACGCCTGGCATGACCGGAATGGATCGCTGGATCGATTTCAGCAAGGATTTCATCGGCCGCGACGCTGCGCGCAAAGAAAAAGACGAAAATTCAGCTCCGCTGAAACTGGTCACGCTTGAAGTCGAGGCCGACGATGCTGACGCTTCCGGCTACGAACCGGTCTGGAGCGAAGGGCAACGAATTGGCTATATTACCTCCGGCACTTATGGCCATACGATTGATAAAAGCCTCGCGATGGCGCTGGTAGCACCCGAATATACCGAAGTGGGTACCAAACTGAGCTGTCACGTGGTCGGTGTGGAGCGTGCAGTTAGCGTAATTGCTTCATCGCCTTATGATCCCGAAGGCAAGGTCATGCGCCTTTAACCCGGAAATTTCCTAAATTTTCGGGTTAGGCATAAATCGAATCGCACAAGCGGATTAAATCACTTTGACTAAGCCTGATGACCTTTCTATGATTGACCGACATTAAAATACAGATCAAGGAAAGCACAATTATGTCCGACCAGCCCAAAGGTGAACTGACTACCCGCACCATCGCAATGCCGGCTTACACTAATCCCGCCGGTGATATATTCGGCGGCTGGGTATTGTCGCAAATGGATATCGCTGCCGGAATCTGCGCCAGCGAGCGGGCGCAATGTCGAACCGTCACCGTGTCAGTCAATAGCATGCACTTTATACGACCGGTAAAAGTAGGCGATGTGCTTTGTGTCTATACCCATATCAATAAAGTCGGAAACACGTCTATCGATATTCATGTTGAAGCCTGGGTGCAGCGCGATCGATCACGCAGAACGGTCAAGGTCACCGATGCGGATTTTAAATTTGTCGCATTGGGAGCCGACGGTCGAACACGACCGGTACCGCAGGACTAGTGGTCGAACAACTAAGGTTTGATGGACACAGAGCGCCTCAAAATGGCCAAGGCAAGGCGCAGTCCGCAGGGAATGGCATGCCCTTTACAAGGACTGCAACACGGCATTGGCCAATTTGGGGCGCTCCCTTCGGGCGAGACGTGAAGCGGTCATTCGCTTTGTTGCGCCTTTTGACAAGGGCTAGGCCATTGCCTGCAAGGCGCGTCGCGCGACTAACCGCTTCACGTCTCGCTGTATGCATCAAACCTTAGTTGTTCGACCACTATGACTTTTCGCGTTCTTACGGCCGAAGTTGCACACGAAAGCAACACTTTCAGTCGTATCCAGACCGATGAACAGGCATTTCGCGAGCGGTATTTCTTAACCGGTTCTGACGCGCTAGATCAGCGCGACTACCAGAATACCGAACTCGCAGGTTTCATGGATAGCGGCCGCAAACACGGCTGGAGCATCGATCACATCCTCAGTGCCGCTGCCGGCCCTTCGGGCAAAGTTACCACCGCAGCATTTGACTGGCTCGCTGATCCCATTGTAGCGGCAGCAACGTCCCTGAATTACGATGGCCTGTTACTCGGATTGCACGGTGCGATGGTTACCGACTTTTGCGAAGATGGTGAAGGCGAACTGCTGCAAAGATTGCGCGCCGTTGTCGGCGACAAGATTCCGATCGCGATCACACTTGATTTACACGCCAATGTCACCGATCAGATGTGCTCCCTGGCCAATATCATCGTGTCCTATAAAACCTATCCCCACATCGACATGCGGGATATCGGCCTTCAGGCGGGTGAAATTCTGCAGCGCTGCATGCAGGGCGACATCAATCCAGTTACTTTTCGGGTTGGCTGTCCGATGCTGGAAGAGGTTAACGGGGGGCGCACCGATATCGGAGCGATGACGGGATGGCTCAAAGCGGCCAGCGACTGGGAGCAACGTGCGGATGTCTTTGCGGTCAGTATTAACGGAGGGTTTCCATGTTCTGATATTCGTGAGGCAGGCCCTACCGTGGTAATTACCGCAGAAGGTGAAATGGAGACCCATCATAGCTTTGCCACATCGATTGCCAACGATATCTGGGAGCAGCGTGATCAGGTGATCAACGATTACCTGGACGTCGACACGGCCGCCTCCCGCGCACTACAGTTTAATTCCGACAAGGGCCCATTGGTCATCGCCGATTATGCCGACAACCCCGGAGCCGGAAGTTATGGCGATTCAACCAATTTACTGCGCGCGCTTCTGAACGCGGGAGTGACCAACGCCTGTTTTGGGGCGATGATTGATGGCGATGCAGTTGCTCAGCTAGAAAGCTGCAGAAACGGCGAACAAATCAGAATTAAACTGGGCGGAAAAGTCGATCCTGATATCGGTGGTGGTCCACTCGATTTAAAGGTGCAATTACTGCATAAGAGTGACGGTCACTACGTCGGCAGCGGTCAGATGATTGGCGGACTACCAAACTGCTTTGGACCAACTGCAGTGGTTCAATGCGATGGTATCGAGATATTGATTACATCAATCGCGCAGCAATTACTCGATCTGCAGCAGTTTCAAGCCTTTGGCATTGATCCCGAGTCGAAATCGATCGTTGCATTAAAATCGATGCAGCATTTTCGCGCGGAGTTTGAGCCGATAGCCGCCGAAGTGATTGTTTGCGATAGCGGTGCACTCGCGACACCAGACTATCGACGCAGGAATTATCAAAATGTACGCCGCCCGATATTCCCGCTAGACGCCGATATCGATTTCCAGGCCCGGGACTATTAGATTTTACTCCGGGAAAAATTTATCGGAGTCTTGAACGATCAGGCCTCGGGAGGATGAATCAGCAGTACCGGAAGCTGTGCTTTTTGAGCCAGTTCATCCGCGATATTTCTGAAA
>QIJI01000316.1 GCA_003231795.1 Gammaproteobacteria bacterium | reverse complement strand
GAACGGCCTATGGATAGATTGCGGTTGCTATCTGGTAAATCGCCTGATTTTTAAATGGGCTTGATTTTTAAATGGGCTTGATTTTTAAATGAGTATTGCCGGCGGAGAAGTGGCAACAATTAAAGTGAGGTTAGCACAGTAAATACGGGTCGTCTACATGAACGACGACCCTTTTAACAGATAATTATTTAGCCCGGAAATTTTCTAAGAAGTCTCGGATCAATGATTGCGGGCGACCGAGGACCTCGGCGCCCCTTAGAGGGTGAATATTTCTCGTGGAATCAATGGACAAGCGAGGTCATGCAGAATTTATGATTTTTCCAGGTTAGATATTGCTATCGAGAAATGCGGTTAACTGGGACTTTGACAGCGCCCCTACTTTAGTCGCTTCGACCGCGCCACCCTTGAACAGCATCAGTGTCGGAATGCCACGAATGCCATATTTTGGCGGAGTATCGGAATTGTCGTCGATGTTGAGTTTTGCCACGGTGAGCCTTCCGTCGTATTCATCAGCGATTTCTTCCAGAATCGGTGCAATCATCTTGCAGGGGCCGCACCATTCAGCCCAGTAGTCAACCAGTACGGGACCGGTTGCCTGTAATACGTCAGAATCGAAACTATCGTCTGATAGGTAAACTATTTTTTCACTCACACGTGTCTCCAGCCAGATGGCTTTTTCATTTAGACCGACAATTTAGTCGGATCATTATTAACTGTCAATAATGCGAAGCAGGTAGAATATTGAATCATATTTCTGATCTGCGTATTGCTATATAAGTTCGCTGTCGATGTTTTTCAAATGGAAGCGCAGGTTTTTATGCAATTTGCTAACATAGACGGTTATAACCAATTAAAAAGAGTACCTGGAAAAAAATGGGGCAACAACATCTAACCGAGCTGGAGTTCAGCGCGCTGAATCTCGATCCGCGACTGCTAGCATCGCTGAAACAACTAGAATTTAATTACTGCACTCCGATTCAGGCAACATCGCTACCACTGTTACTTGATCAAAAGGACGTTTCGGGTCAGGCACAGACCGGAACGGGTAAAACGCTGGCTTTCCTGCTGGCCTGTGCGCAGAGGTTATTACAATCGACCTTGCCAACTTTACCCGGAAGACCTCGGACCTTAATCCTGGCACCGACGCGCGAACTCGCTATTCAAATTCATAAAGACGCGGAAGTATTGTTAGCTGACCTGCCGCTAAACCTGGCCATTTGCTACGGTGGAAAAGCTTACGAACAGCAAAAACGCCAATTTGATCAACCGGTCGATATCCTGATTGGTACGCCGGGTCGCCTGATCGACTTTTTCAAGCAAAAACTGTTCAATTTAAAATCGATTGAAGTCATGATCCTGGATGAAGCGGATCGCATGTTCGATATGGGATTTATTACGGATGTGCGATTTATGCTGCGGCGTCTGCCGGAACCCGAGAAACGCCTCAATATGCTGTTTTCAGCAACCATGGCGCAGAAGGTAATGGAGTTGGCCTATGAGCATATGAACGAGCCACAGCTGATCAAGATTGACGCCGACACACCTGCGGTGGAACGCATCGAACAAAGTGTTTACCACCCGGCAAACCACGAAAAGATTCCTCTGCTACTGGGTTTGATCGCAAAATTGAAACCTCAACGCAGCATTATTTTTGCCAATACCAAACATGTCACTATTCGCATCTGGGAATATCTGCAGGGTAACGGCGTTTCAGCGGCAATCATTTCGGGTGATATTCATCAGAACAAACGCGAATCATTGCTCAAAAAATTCCACGATGGCGAGTATTCCATTCTGGTTGCCACCGATGTCGCCTCACGCGGATTGCATATTCCCGATGTAACCCATGTATTCAATTTTGACCTGCCCGACCAGGGTGAGGATTATGTGCACCGTATCGGACGTACTGCGCGTGCCGGTAAATCTGGCAGTGCTATCAGTTTTGCCTGTGAAGACTACGCGATGAACCTGATCGATATCGAAACTTACACCCGGCTGACAATTCCGACTATATCGATCAGCAATGAAATGCTGGTTGAGCCGAAGCCACCCGCTAAATTGAAGGGACTTCGTGTCAATCAGGGTTCCGGTAATAGACCCCAACGGCCGCGTCATAATAATGGCCCACCCCGCCGTCATCATCGAAACAAAAAAGCCGTATGAGCAACCAGCGCAACATATTAATTCTCGGCGGAAGCGGATTCATTGGCAAACAACTGGCATTTTCGCTGGCGAATCGGGGATGGTGCGTTACCATTCCTAGCAGGCACCCGCATCGCAATCGTAGCCTGCTGGTCCATCCAAACATTCGCTTGTGCCAGGCTGATGTCCTTGACCCGAGTGAGCTGCAATCGTTATGCACCGATCAAAATGCCATCATAAACCTGGTCGGAATTCTGCACGAAAGACGTAAGGATGATTTCCGTCGTATTCATGTTGAATTTATCAAATCTGTGGTGGAGGCCTGCAGCCAGAGCGGCATAAAACGACTGTTACATATCAGCGCGTTAGGCGCGAATCAGGCAACGGGCAGTAGTTTATATCTGCGCTCCAAGGGCGAAGGCGAAAACCTGTTACATACTTTCGGGCAGCGCGGACTGCTGGTCACCAGTTTTCAGCCTTCGATAGTGTTCGGTCGTGAAGACGATTTTGTTAATCGCTTTGCCGGCATCCTCAAATTTTGTGTCGGATTTTTCCCGCTCGCCTGCCCAGGCAGTAAAATGGCGCCGGTTTATGTCGGCGACCTGGTCGAACGCATTGTCTCCAGTATTGATGACAGTAGCAGCCATTCAAAACGCTACACCGTCTGTGGACCTGAGATATTCACGCTGGCGCAGATACTGGAATTGATCATCGAAACCCAGAAACTACCATGTCGCGTACTGCCACTGGGCAAAGGTTTGTCGCGGTTGCAGGCGCTGATTTTACAAAACCTGCCAGGCAAGCTGTTTACCATGGACAACTATCGCTCGCTACAGACCGATAGTCTGTGCGAAGACGGCGATCTTTGCCAAACCAGCCTACGTCAATATATTCCTGGCCTTGCAGATATGTTCGGAAACAAGGCCAGCTACGACCGATTTCGGAAAAATTTCATTCAGCCGGATCCTGAGGACTCTGCGTGAACTTTTACCGCGTTGGCGGTTGCGTACGCGATCGCCTGCTCGGTTTACCGGTAAATGATATCGACTGGGTGGTCACCGGCGCCACCGCGGACGAAATGATAGCAGCCGGATACAAACCCATCGGCAAAGATTTCCCGGTATTTTTGCATCCGCAAAGCAAGCAGGAATACGCCCTCGCCCGCAGCGAACGCAAAAGCGGGCCCGGTTATCGCGGTTTCGAAATCATTGCAGACCCTGACACCAGCATCGAGATTGACTTGCTGCGACGCGATTTAACCATTAATGCCATCGCCGAGGATGAACTCGGCAATCTGATCGATCCTTACGGAGGTCAGAAAGATATTCAGTCGCGAACCCTGCGACACGTATCCTCCGCCTTTGTCGAAGACCCTGTAAGGGTATTACGCGTAGCCCGATTTGCCGCCCGTTTCCATCACCTGGGGTTTTCAGTGGCAGTCGAAACACAGGAACTGATCCGCGAAATCGGTAAATCCTCTGAACTCGAAGCCCTGGTTGCAGAAAGAGTATGGATGGAGCTGTCGCGCGCGCTGGATGAACCCGATCCGGCCATTTTTTTCGAAACCTTGCGCCAGTGTGGAGTACTGGAGAAACTGTTTCCCGAGATAGATGCACTGTTCGGGGTGCCTCAAAATCCCCGTTATCATCCTGAAATCGATACCGGCGTGCATGTGATGATGGCGCTGCAGGTTAGTGCCGGTCTCGGCCACGACAATGAGACCCGCTTTGCCGTACTCATGCATGATCTCGGAAAAGCAACCACCCCGTCCGACATACTGCCCAGCCATCATGGTCACGAGGCACGTGGCAAGAAACCGGTAAAGTTATTTTGCAAACGCTGGCGCGTACCCCGGGCACATAGTGAGCTGGCCCTGATTACGACCGAATTTCATTTACTGGTGCATCGGGCCTTTGAGCTTAAGCCTTCGACCTTGCTCAAGCTGTTCACACGGGCGGATAGTTTTCGTAAACCGGATAGATTCAATAAAATGCTGGACGCCTGTCTCGCTGATGTTCGCGGACGCACCGGATCTGAAAACGATCCCTATGCCCAGGCTGAATTTGTCGCCCGATTGGCGCAGAAATTACGTTCTATGGACAACAGCGCACTGCAACAGGGATTAACCGGCAAAGCCATCGGAAGGGAAATTCGCAAACAGCAGCTTGCCCTGATCGAACAGGAAAAACTACTGGCGCTGCCTCGCTAAAGCGCCATCAACGATTCTAAGTAACCGCGGAATCGGCGTAAAATAAGTTATCAGTCCGAGGAAAACGCCCAGGGCATTTGCCAGCAAGTCACCCCACTCGGCATATCGACCAGCGGTCAACCCCTGTAGTAACTCGATCAAACCGCCGTAAATAATCAACCCTGTCACAACCCACAGCAAATGGCTACGACGATTAATCAGCGAGCTAAACCCGCCGCTTAATATGGCATAGGTCAGCAGGTGCGAAAGCTTGTCATTAACACCGGTATCCAGTGCTGGCACCGAGCATGAACCACAACCAGGCCAGTTTTAAATCTGAAGTCATCCGTATTCCTTCCGCCACCGCTATTGTTGTTCTCAGGTGAGGCCTGTTTTATGCTTTCATTTTTGAGTGACGCGAATCCATTGAGTATTCAAAATTCCTGGGGAAACCCGCGACCACCGAACAGGATTCTACTCTATTTCCTGCCCGCTTCCGCCTGTCTCATCTCATTTGCTTATTTTATTTGCTTCCTGTTCCTGCTCGGTTACTACTACGGCGGAATTTTCAATCTGATCTTCAGTGTCATCTACCTGATGACTTTCATATTTTATCTGCTCGACCGGGTGACGCTGGGCAAACATTTCCTGATACTGATCTTTGTAGTGCAAGTCAGTCTGCATGCGATTTATTTTTTCCCCAGGGAATCTTATTTTCAGCTGCATTTACTGGCTGTTATCCCTTTGATCATCATACTGTTCGATACCGGGCCGAAAAATGTGCGTTATTTTTATTCGGCCCTGATGTTTTTGTTGCTGGCCGTAATCCAGCTTCGCAGTGACACCCGGGTTCGCCCTTTTAACTTCACTGCAGCAGATATCGACCTGACATTTAGTTTCAACCTGGGTAGCAGCATTCTGCTGTTGATGAGCGGCACAATAGTCTACCTATGGCTGATACAAAAAAATCGCACCGGATCGCTTGAAATGACTACTATCGACACCCTTACGGGACTTAACAACCGGCACAACTTTTACCTACTGGCCGGACAGCTATTCGATCTTCATCAGCGTGACAGGACACCGCTTTCGATACTTTATATTGAAATCGATCATTTCAGGCAGTTTAACCAGCGATACGGTCGCGGGGCCGGTGATGAAGCGCTTCTTCAGGTTGCCGGATTGATCAAAAAACGCT
>QIJI01000234.1 GCA_003231795.1 Gammaproteobacteria bacterium | reverse complement strand
CAAACAGTCTCGGTCTGGAGTCGGTCTCCAGTAGTGAGCAGCTCCGGCATATTGCCTACTGGCTGTTTATCGGTTTTGTGCCGGTCGCGGTTCTGGGAAACTGGCTGGCCTGGCGATTTGTTGCTAGTGGTTCGACCACTAGCCATCGTCAGATTTAATCGCCATTTGATAAGAATCGACTGGCTATCAGACCAAATAATGGACTAACCCAAAACATTGGTAGCCGTTAATGCCGATCTGCCATTTTAAGTTATAATGCCGCGATGAGTAGAATTCAGGATCTGGATCAGCACCCGGTGGCCGTTCAAGGTGCCGTCGAAGAGCAGGTTCCGGTCATCGACGTGGCGGATCTGGTACGTGATTCATCCTCGTCCCTTTCGAGCGGGGCCATCGATCAGATTGCAACCGCCTGTCAGACCTGGGGATTCTTTCAAATCGTCAATCATGGTATTGCCAGCCAACAGATTAGTGAAGTCTGGCAGCAGACCCATACGTTGTTTGCGCTTCCGCTGGAACAAAAACTTGCGCTTGAACGTAACCGGGAAAACCCCTGGGGTTTTTATAATCGCGAACTGACTAAAAACCAGCTCGATAAAAAAGAAGTGTTCGACTTCACTAGCGCCGGTGTCGATCCAATCTACGGGCAAACCAACCGATGGCCACAAAAGCACCCGGATTTTGAATCCACGATGATGACTTATCTGGATTCCTGTACCGATTTGTCATTGAAACTGCTGGAAGCTTTTTGTATTGGCCTGGACCTGCCGGCTAAATTCATGCATCCCGATTTCGAAGGTAATCATACCGGCTTCGTGCGGCTGAACTATTACCCGCTAGAAACCACGGCTTCGATGCCGGACGGTGTGGAAGAGGCTGATCTCGGCATCCATCATCATACCGATGCCGGGGGACTTACTGTGTTATTGCAGGATGAAGTCGGTGGCTTACAGGTTCACCGCGATGGATTTTGGCACGATATTCCCACCGTCGAAGATGCCATGGTAATTAACACCGGAGATATGATGCAGGTCTGGTCGAATGATAGTTACAAGGCGGCCATACACCGGGTGCTGGCGATGGATTCGAGCGAGCGCTACAGCATTCCGTTTTTCTTCAATCCGGCCGCCAACTGTGAAGTAAAGCCATTGCCATCGGTAGTCAGCGATCGAAATCCGGACCAGTATGATGCGATCTGCTGGGGTGAGTTTCGCGGCAGACGTTCAGACGGCGACTACGCCGACTATGGTACCGAAGTGCAAATTTCCCAGTTCAGGAAATAGCGCGGACATTGTTGCCGCGCCGATATTACTAAAGATGAGTCGCTATCGTCCACCGGGCCCTCGAAAATCGCCCTATATAACCCGCCCCGGCATGCAGACGCTGGAGTCCGAGCAAAAAAATATCTGGTTACGGCGTCGCGAAGTGGTCGCGGCTCTGTCCGCCGCCGCGGCGGAGGGCGATCGATCAGAAAATGCAGAATATATTTACCGTAAAAAAGAGCTGGGTGGACTGGATCGTCGTATTCGATATTTACAGAAACGAATTCCTGAACTCAGGGTAGTCGATCAGAAACCGTCGCTTGCCGAACGGGTTTTTTTCGGTGCCAACGTAACCCTCGAAGATGAAAATGAAGTGCTCGTCAGCTATCGAATCGTCGGTCCCGACGAGTTCGATCGTGAAGATCACTACATCAGTGTCGATTCACCTCTGGCAAAGTCGTTGATGAAAAGAGATCTCGGCGACAAAGTTGAAGTCGAAGTACCCAGTGGCAGTCTTGTCTATACCATTGTCGAAATCTCCTATTGAGCAAAAGGTAAAGCGATGAAAATTACCCGTTTCAAAACCACTCTGATTGATGTGCCATTGGCGAAACCGATTGCAACCGCGATTCACCAGATGAAATCGGTCAGTTGCGTGCTGCTTGAGCTGGAAACCGACCAGGGGCTGGTTGGCGAAAGTTACGTGTTTACACTTGATGCGGTTTGGCTTAAGGCTTTGCACGAAATGTTACTCGGATTAGCGCATCAGGTGGAAGGTCGCGATCCACATTTTGTAGCCCAAATATGGAATGACATCTGGGCCATGATGAACCCGATAGGACATAAGGGGTTTTCGATTGCAGCGCTGAGCGCAATTGATACTGCCTGTTGGGACCTGAACGGAAAATCCGCGGGGTTGCCGCTGCACAAGTTGTTTGGTGCCTGTCGAGACCGGGTCAAAACTTATGCCAGTGGCGGTTTGTGGCTTTCGCAATCCATCGGCAGCCTGGTCGAAGAGGCCGCCGAATTTGTCGATAGCGGATTTCGCTCGGTCAAAATCCGACTGGGAAAAGTAAACATGCAAGATGATATCGATCGCGTGCGCGCGGTGTCCGAAGCGATCGGCCCTGATATTGAACTACTGGCCGACGCTAATCAGTCGCTTAACCCGAAGCAGGCTATTCGCCTCGGACGCGAGCTCGAAGCCTTTAATCTCGGATGGTTCGAGGAACCGGTGCTGTACCATAATCTTGAGGGATGCGCCGAGGTACGCGCCGCGCTCGATACGCCGATTGCGGCGGGAGAAACCGAGTACACCCGCTACGGGATGCGTGAAATTCTCGATGCCGCAGCAGTCGATGTACTGATGCCGGATCTGCAAAGGATCGGTGGCCTGAGCGAAATGCGTCGCGTCGCAGCACTTGCCAGCGGATACGATATACCGATATCCACCCATATTTTCACCGAACACAGCCTGTCTATCGCAGGCTCGGAAGCAAACTGTATTTCGGTCGAACACATGCCCTGGTTTGCGCCGCTATTCAATGAATCGATGGAGATTTCTGAGGGCATGATTTCGATTCCGGACCGTGTCGGAACCGGATTCAGTTTTGATCAGGCCGCCATCAAAAAATTCCAGATTTAGCGAAGGTGCTGATTTAGGGAGCCCCTGATTCATTCATGAATTTTCCGGGTTAGATCAAAATAGCCAAATATCCCGGTTTTGGCCTGTCGCCTGGTTGTTGGTATGATGTTCCCCGTTCCTTCGAAAAAATCAGTTTATGGCCTTATTTGGGGTAGCTCGTTTTTACCGTGTGGTGTTTAAAAAGCTGCTGCCTGTTATTGCTGTTGTATTGTTCATTCCTCCCGCCCAGGCTTATTTAAATCTCAGTTAATCCACGCTCGACGAAGCCAGGGTCTTCAACGGTGATTTTTTCGAGATTATTCGCAGCGGGAAGTTACGCATTCTGACGATCCGGGACTACTCCAGTTCAGACTACCTGCCACGAAAACGCTCACCACTGGCTGAGCAACAGCGAATAGCCGAGGAGTTTGCGCTTTCTCATTGTCTGATGCCCGAACTGGTCATCGTGAAAAACTTTTCGGAGCTGATTCCGGCACTGGTAGCCGGCAAAGGCGATCTGATTATCAGCAATCTGACCATCACCGACCCACGTTTGAAATTGATGGCGTTCTCGGTTCCGCTCGATCATGTGAATGAGCAAATCGTCGTGGCTAGCGACAATAAATCGATACAGCGGGTGCGTGACCTGAACGGAAAGTCGGTTATGGTGAATCGGGATTCGACATTCTGGCATGCCCTCAATTGGCTTAAACAAAAACGATATCCGGATATTCAGATTGTCGAAATCCCTGACAATATGACCACCGAAAAAATGCTCGACCTGATTGCTGATGGCACGGTAGATGCAACAATACTGGATAGCAACGTGATGGAAATATACCAGGCGTATCGAGAAGATTTACGCGTCGCAACCAATTTCAGTAAGCAGCGCGACATTGGTTGGGGCGTGCGTAAAAATGCGCCATTGCTACTCAACGAAATCAATCGCTACCTGCAGCTCGAATATCAGGTCGAAGGGCGTAACAAGCGTTATGTCGACGATTTTGACGCGATTAAAAAACGCCGCGTATTGCGAGTCGCGCTGCGTAATAACGCGGCTTCATACTTCCTCTATCGGGGCGAGTTGATGGGCTTCGAATACGAACTCGCACGCGAATTTGCCGAGTATCACCAACTGCGTCTGGAAGTCATTGTTCCTCCCGGCTATCGTGAATTAACCAGTTGGCTACTGGAGGGTAAGGTGGATATTGCGATGGGCTTTATTGAGCCCGACAAAGCACAGCAACGCCTCGGTATCGAATTCTCGCGACCCTATCATTACGCGCGCCAGCATATTGTGGTGCAAAAAAATGATACGGCGAAATCCCTCGAAGACCTCGACAATCGCACGCTGTTCGTACGCCACCACAGTCGCTACTGGGAACGCTTGTCGAATTTGCAGCAGGAAGGTGCGCGTTTCAGTCTGCGCGCAACTGATGACTCGATGGAAACCGAGCAGATTATCCAGATGGTTGCACGTGGCAAGTACAAGGCAACCCTGGCGGACGAGCAGATGCTCGATATCGAGCTCGCCAAGTCGATTCCGGTGCGCTCGGCATTTGTGCTCGATGGAGAAGTGCCTCATGCAATCGCTTTACGCAAACGCAATCCGAAGCTGAAAGCTGCGCTGGATAAATTTGTTAAACGTATTTATCGCAGTGAATTTTATAACGTCACCTATAAAAAATATTTCAAGAACCAGCGTTCGGTACAACGTCTCGCACGTGGACGGGTAGTTGATGCGCTCACGGGTCAGATTTCACCTTACGATGAACTGGTAAGAAAATACTCCGACCGTTACGGTTTCGATTGGCGCCTGGTGACTGCACAAATGTATCAGGAGAGCAGGTTTAATCCGCAGGCGAAGTCGCAAGTCGGCGCAC
>QIJI01000018.1 GCA_003231795.1 Gammaproteobacteria bacterium | reverse complement strand
CGATTGGGGAGCATCAGCTTTTTATCATACATCTGTACATCGGCCTGCTGTAACAACTCGTCAACCGAATAGTCGCTTTCGTTGCTAACGCTGACAATGCCGTCTTCAAATGAAATGTCGTATCCGCGAATTGCCTCCCGGTTATAGGTTTCAAGCAGGCTGCGAAAGCGTTTAACGATTTTGGCGGCGAAAATATTCGAAGCATTGGTCAGTAACACGGCAAATTCATCGCCACCGACACGTGCAAAAACATCCGAATCCCTGAAAGACCGGCGCATCAAATCGGAAAAAGCCACCAGTGCCAAATCCCCTTCCGGCTTGCCAAATCGTTCATTGATATGGGTCAGGTTGTTAATATCGAAAAACACAATCGACAGTGGCAATTGTTCTCGCGCGCACAGCCGAATGCGGTTTTTCGCCAACGAGATAAAACCCGGACGGTTTGAAATTCGGGTCAGTTCGTCGATCGTACTCATTTCTGAATTGCGGAATTCATGTTCGGCCATGCGCGCCAGATCGCGTAGCAGGCTCAAATCTTCGTCCTGCATCGATCGCGGCACATGGTCCAGGATACACAGCGTCCCCATCTTCAGGCCATTGGCGTTGCGCAACGGCGCACCCGCGTAAAAACGGTAAAAAGGATCACCAATAACCTGGGGATTGTCTTTGAATCGATCATCGGCGAGTGCATCTTCGATCACATAAATTTCGTTACCGAGAATGGCATGGCCGCAAAATGAGCTGGTACGGCTACATTCAGGGGTTTGCGGGCCGGCGCAGGATTTTGGCCACTGACGATCCTGATCAACCAGACTCAACATGGACAGCGGAACATTAAAGGCTCGCCTGGCCATGCGCGTGAGCCGGTCGTAACGTTCTTCTGCTTTGGTATCGAGAAGTTTAAGCGCGTGCAAGGCTTGCAAACGCTGTTTCTCGTTAGCGGGAAGGTCTGGATGTTTCATGATTCTGGCCTGCTCATCGACTTCATTCCTGGCAGCGTCAATCAGGATATCGGCGAATCCGGGTAATTCTAAAGCGCATGAAAGCACGGTGTTTCTGGCCTGACAGGGTCGCTCCGGTTGAAGCCCGACCGCAGTACTGTACGCCTCCGCCGAATCGGTTTATATTGCTCCCACTCGCTCAATCAACTGATATTTATTGTCGTTACCATGTACCGGATCATTTCGCAGCTACGACTGGGCACCGGGATTTTTCTGGCGCTGTTTCTGGTCCAGCATCTGACCAATCACGCCTTTGGAATTGCTTCGATCGAAGCCGCGGAGACCTATCGGAAATCGATAGGTGCCGTTTTTCAATCGACACCAGCGGTCCTGCTGTTGTATTTTTCATTGTTGCTGCACGCCAGTATCGCGCTACTTTCGATTTATCGCCGCTCGAGCCTGCGCATGTCTTTGTGGCAATGGCTGCAGTTGCTGCTGGGATTATCCATTCTCCCTTTATTGCTGGGCCATATTATCGGTAATCGCGGCTTCGACCTGCTCGGCAACGTAGATCCCAATTATTACTACGTTGTGACCACGCTGGTGCTCAAACCCGAAATACTGGTCAAGCTGGTCGCCCTGATTCTGGTGGTCTGGGTTCATATGGCCATCGGTCTGCATTTCTGGCTGCGCCTTAAACCCAAATACCCCTCCGTGGTGGCCTATCTTTACGCACTGGTTTTACTTTTACCCGCCCTCGCCTATGCCGGACTGGCCAATATGTTGCAACAGGCTTCGACCTGGGCCGACAATCCGCAACGTCTGGACCAGATCTATAGCGGGGTCAATGAAATGTCGCGTTCCGAAGTCAGGTTTTTGCGTGGCCTCGAGTCTCAGTTGCTGATCGCACTCGGCCTGATATTGCTGGCGGTGTTAATCGCGAGACATCTACGACTGTGGTATCGCGCCCGGCAAGGTAGCTTTGCCATTACCCACCCGGACGATAAAAACACAACAGCGCTGATCGGCCACTCGCTGCTGGAGGCGTTGCGTATTGCCAGAATCCCGCATGCCTCGGTCTGTGGCGGCCGCGCACGCTGTACTACCTGTCGCGTTCGCATCAGTACCGGTCTCGAGTCACTGGCCCCGCCCAATGAGCTGGAAGCAGCGGCCCTGGCGAAAATCAAGGCACCCGCCAACGTGCGCCTGGCCTGCCAGATCTACCCCACTGCCAACCTTGCAATCAATCCGCTGGTGCTGGCCAATCAGTCGCTTAACGAAAGCCTGCACCGTGGCGGCGTGCAGGGACATGAGGAATATGTAGTCGCCATGTTTGTCGATATGCGCGGATCGACCAGTCTCGGTGAGCGGGTACTGGCCTACGATGTGGTATTTATTCTGAATCGCTTTTTTACCGAACTTTCCAGCGCGTTACAGGAGTCCCATGGGCACTATGCCCAGTTTGCCGGCGATGGACTAATGGCTTTGTACGGGCTGGACCCGGAACGCAAGGACCACGCCTGCCGCGACGCGCTGCAGGGCGCGGGTGAAATGTTTCGTCGCATCGAGCTGTTGAATCGACAATTACAAATCGAGTTCGGGGAATCAGTGGAAATGGGAATCGGTATTCATGGTGGCGAGGCAATCGTCGGCACCATGGGTCCTCCGAAAACACCATTACTAACCGCGGTCGGCGATAATATTAATATTGCTGCCCGACTCGAGTCACAAACCAAGCTACAGGGCAGCGAAATCATTGTTTCAATTGAAACCCTGCAAAAGGAATCGATTGAATTTGCAGGCGCCGAAATAAAAAGCCTCGAGGTACGCGGCCGTGACAACCAGGTTCGTGTCTGCCTGCTGGATCGCAGCCATCTCAACCCAGGAATTCCGATCTAGATACCGCAGAATCTTTTGCTATGATTACGCTGTTTTAAAATCGGAACTTCTAATGCAACAACGTAAAATCGGGCCTTTCGATGTATCCGCCATCGGGCTTGGCTGCATGAATACTTCGATGGGATACGGCCCGCGACAAGACGACGACCTGTCCGGCGATCTGTTCAATGCAGCCCTGGACAACGGTTACAGTTTCCTCGATACCGCATCCATGTATGGCATGGGGCACAACGAGCAGTTGATCGGAAAATACATCGCCCATCGCCGCAATGAATATGTGCTTGCCAGCAAGTGTGGCTTTTCGCGTGGCAGCGACGGTAAGGTCGGCATCAACGGAAGGCCCGAGGTTTTGCAAAAAACCTGCGAACAAAGCCTTAAAAACCTGAATACCGATGTTATCGATCTGTACTATCTGCATCGCATCGATCCCAATGTGCCGGTCGAGGAAAGCATCGGCGAACTCGCACGACTGGTCGAGCAAGGCAAGATTCAGACCATCGGGGTATCGGAAACCAGTTCGGACAGTCTGCGGCGTGCGCATGCGGAACACCCGATAACCGCGGTACAGTCTGAATATTCACTCTGGTCGCGCACTCCGGAACGTAAAATGCTGGCAACCTGTCGCGAACTTGGCATCGCATTTGTGCCTTTTTCACCCCTGGGGCGTCAATTTCTAACAGGCTGCTGCAGTGACCTGGCCGATTTCTGGGAAGATGATATTCGCGCTTCGATCGCGCGTCCACGCTTTGAACCTGAAAATTTTAGTGAAAATCAGAAACTGTTGATTCCGTTTGGAGAAATCGCCGAACAACAGGGATGCAGCATGGCACAACTCGCGCTGGCCTGGTTGCTGGCACAAGGTGATAACATCGTGCCGATTCCCGGCACGCGACACATGGACTGGATGCTCGAAAACGCTGGCGCCGGCGACATTACTCTCGACCGGGAAACCGTGTCAGAGCTCGACCAACTGATCAACGAAGAAACCGTTGCCGGCAATCGCTATACCAACGCGCTGATGCAATCAGTCGATTCCGAGCAAGATTAGCCGGTGTGTCTCAATACGAAAGAACAGGCCATGTTGTTACCGGGAAACAGGGAATGAAACTCCTGCAAAGCGTGGCCAGATGCAGATAAAGTCTACAGCACTGACCTCACTATGCCTAAGCTAACCAGCTCACCATCATTGTCAGACTGACCCCACCGGCGAATACCCCCGCGACCAGGCGCCTTCCGAGCAGGTAATAGGCACCAAATGCGATCATGACTGCGAGAATCCGGTGCAACAACGGCACACTGGCCAGCTCGCTTTCTGGCAACATGATCATCCGAAAAATCAATCCTGACAGCATCGCGTATGAGACGCAGCTTATCCACTTGAAAAAATCACCGTCCGCATCGATACGCCTGACAACCACGACCCCGAGACCGCGCCATAAGAAGGTTGCGGCAGCGCAGCCGAGTACGATGAGCCACAGCTGACTAGTTTCCATTTTTACGCTTCCAGTACTTCCCGGCTACGAAACCGAGACTCCCTCCGACCACTCCGGTCAACAACAGATCAACCGATGGAATCAGAAAATGTGCAACTGGGACAATCACACAACCCAGCAACAACGACATCCGTTGTGCAAATCCTGTTACCGCCGCAAGTACCAGTGCGAAGAACAATGGGCTGATAAATATCAGGCCCAGAACCACAGCGACGGGGAGTAAAACAGCGCTGTAATACCCGATCAAAGTGCCTGACAATGCGGCCAGCAAAATTGAGCTCGCAAAAGTCAGGTAATACCGATGACGATGAGCAGCCTCCACATTCGGAAACTCACGCTGGCACATTGCCCAGGAATTAATTGACAATAACTGCGCGTCACGCAGCATTCCCGCCGTTCCTGCCTGTCCGCGCGCCATCATCGGCAAAAATGAAACTA
>QIJI01000472.1 GCA_003231795.1 Gammaproteobacteria bacterium | reverse complement strand
TAATCGAAAACGCGGCTACCACCAGCGCCCACACCAATCCGTTGAGCAGGCCGACGCCAACTTCTTTCCTGATCAATGCACGATAGTTGGAGCTACCGAGTTGTCCGACTGCCAGTCCACGGATAGCTATGGTCAGTGTTTGTGAGCCGGCGATGCCTCCCATGCTCGGTACAATCGTTATCAGGATAGCGAGCGCGACTACCTGGTCGAGTATGCCTTCAAAAAAACCGATTACATAAGCCGCCAGGAAAGCGGTCAGCAAATTGATTCCAAGCCAGATGCCACGACGTCTGCTGGTTACCATTACCGGCGCAAACATGTCCTCTTCTTCGGACAGACCGGCACTACCCATGAATGAACGGTCGCCTTCGTCACGAATAACATCGACCACATCGTCGATGGTAATTCTGCCGATCAGCTTGTGTTCTTCATCGACCACCGGGGCACTGATCAAATCAAGATTTTCGAACTCACGAGCCACTTCGGTATCCGGCAAGTGGACATGCATGGCATCGACGTCGGTATGCATGAAGGTTTTCACTTCGATATCCGGATCATTGGTCAGCAGATCTCGAAGGTAAAGCGCACCGAGATAATGATCGTGTCGATCGGTAACAAAAAGCTGGTCGGTATGATCCGGCATTTCGCCGCGAATTCTGAGGTAACGCAACACGACATCGAGCGAGACATCAGCGCGGATAGTGATTTGGTCGATATTCATCAGACCACCTGCAGTGTCCTTGCTGTAGGAAAGTACCGATTCCAGTTTTTCGCGTTTTTGCGCATCCAGTCGATGCAAAATGCCGACCAGCTTGTCGGTCGATAACGACAGTATGATGTCGGCCTGATCATCGACGTCGGGCAGGGTATCGATGATGGCTACAATTTCATCGGTTTCAAGGTCCCGCAGGTGGGCGTCGCTGACCTCATCCTGGGTTTCCAGTAATACTGCGCCCAGCTCGCCGGGTTCAATCAGTGGCCAGATCGAACCACGTTGATGCGAAGGTAGCGAATCCAGTAGACTCGCCGTTTCAGCGATGCTGAGCCTACTCAGACTTTTTGATATTTCGACCGGGTCTTCGACATCGAGCGCGGCCGAAATCTCTTGCCGCAGAATTTCAATGTCGTCATCCATGACGCGGCTTATTCGTTTTCGCCGAATCTATTGCTAATGAGTTCTACCAGTGCGTCGCGACAGTTTTGTTCGTCCGCGCCATCGATTTCAATTTCGAGCTCTACTCCCTTGCTGGCCGCCAGCATCATCACGCCCATAATACTTTTGGCGTTGACCCGGTTGCCCTTTTTGCAAATAGCCACCTCGCTCTCAAACTGATTGGCACAGTTAACCAGCTTCGACGCAGCGCGTGCATGCAATCCGAGTTTATTAATGATAGTGATGCTTTCAGTGATCATTCGCGGTCCTGCCGGATTCCGGTTTTACCACCGTTGACGGCAGTTTCACAAAGTTGTTCGATTGATTGATGCGCGTAGTTTAATACACGTAGCAGCATCGGCAAATTAATCCCGCTGACTACCACTGCGTTAAAATCATTGCAAAAGTATCGCGCCAGATTGTCGGGCGTAGCACCGTGTACATCGGTTAACACCAGAACCCCATCATCGTTTTCCAGATCCTGCATTGCATTCCTGATTAAATCGGCATATTTGCCAAGAATTTCGGGTTCCACATCCGAGGGTACTGAAACCTGTCTCACCGATGGCATGTTCTGTTTCAGGATCGAAGTCGCGGTGGCACACAATTCTGCCCCGATATCGTTATGACTGACCAGCAGCAGGCCAACGCTCATTCGATTTCTCGATGACGAATCGAAATATGTTTTCGTTGCTGTTGCAGCGCGGCAGTAACTTTCTCGACCAGATACACCGAGCGATGTTGTCCACCGGTGCAACCGATAGAGATCGTCATGTAGCTGCGATTTTCTTTTTCAAAACGAGGAATCCATTGTTCAAAAAATCCAAAAATCGAATCAAACATAGCATCGACTTCGTTATAGCTTTCGAGAAACCTGATAACGTCGGGGTGGCGCCCGTCCAGCGGTTTCAGATTAGCCTCCCAGTGCGGATTCGGCAGGCAGCGCACATCGAAGACAAAATCCGTGTCTGCCGGAACGCCGTTTTTGAATCCAAATGACTGGATCAGAATTCCCATTTCGCTGGAAGTTTGCGGTAGCAGGCGGCTGATCAGCGTTTGTCGTAGCTCGTGCACATTGAGTTCTGAGCTGTCGATCGTCAGATCGGCGGTAGCATGAATATCTTCGAGTAGCTTCCTTTCCTGTTTTATCGAGTCGATCAACGGCAGGCCCTGACGCGAGAGCGGATGTTTGCGACGGGTTTCGCTGAATCTTTTCAGCAGACGCGAAGTGTCGGCAGTTAGAAACAAGATGCTCAGTTCGACCGGGTGTTTGCGAATATGCTGTGTGATTTCACCGAAACGATCGGATTTGTCGACGCCGCTACGCGCATCGATTGCGATTGCCACCAGGTCGTAGGGATCGGGTTCGCTGTTAATCATGTTGTCGACCAGCTCGGGTAACATGCCTAGCGGGAGATTATCGATGCAGTAATATCCTGCGTCTTCCAGCGTATGCAGTGCGACCGTTTTCCCCGACCCCGATAAACCACTGACAATAATCAAATTCATCTGAATACCCTTGAACTCGTAATTTCAACTCTCATCATTGAGCTGGATTGCGTCGCGTTGACGCTCGATAAAGTCTTGCGCAGCGTTGTAACCGTTCATCTGCAACAAATGATTTCGCGTGGCGGCTTCTACCAGTGCTGCGAGATTACGTCCGGGCGCCACCGGCAGGGTTATTTCGGGGAATTCCAGATCAAGAATTCTACGCGTTTTGAGATTGTTTCCCAGTCGATCAAATTTTGACATGCTCTCGTTATCGAGCTCGACCATGTTGACGATCAGGCGTAGTTGCTTGGAATTTCGTAGCGAATTGGCACCGAACATGGCTCGTATGTTGACTACGCCGAGACCCCGAACTTCCATGAAATCGGTTAACAGCTCCGGACTACGGCCTTCCACTACATCCGGTGCGATTCTGGAAAAGCGTGTAACGTCGTCAGCAATAAATCGGTGGCCTCTTGAAATTAACGCCAGTGCCAGCTCGCTTTTTCCGACCGCGCTTTTGCCGGTGATGAATACCCCGAGGCTGTAGACTTCAAGATAGACGCCATGTTCATCACAACGCTCCGCCAGCGCGCGCGACAGGATGTATCGTGTGTTATCGAGTAGTTCAGAGTCACTCAGCGCAGAAGTGAACACCGGAATTTCACGCGCTTCGCACAAGTTGATCATCTCGTCAGGGACGGGATTTTCGTGGCTGCAGAAAATCGCGCACACTGGCCCGTGAAACAGGGTCCTGAAAAGCTGCGCCTGCTCATCCGATTTCAATTTGTGGATATAGCGGGATTCCTGATAACCCACAACGACAATGCTCGAAGTACGAATGACATTGAAATAGTCGGCTGCTTCGAAGGTATCGACCGTTTGCCGTGAGAGTTTGATTTCCCGGTCAAGGCCGACTCTGGCAGAGGTGAAACTTAGTTTTAGTTGAGGCTGGTACTGATCGAGAAACTGGCGAATAGTTAACGCGGGTCTCATTGCTCAGCCGAGTGAATGATCTGCAGTATTTCATCGGCGTCGTTCGCATTTCGAATTGCGTCGCAGACTTCTGTTTTGGAGAAAATACTGGCCAGCGATGACAGTATAAGCAAGTGTTCTTCGGTTGCTTCCTGGGGAATGATGATGGTAAAGACCAGGTCGACTGGCTGATTATCGGGTGCTTCAAAATTAACCGGATGTTTGAGGCGATAAAAGCAGGCAATGGTTTTCTCCAGATCGGGCATACGCGCGTGAGGTACGGCAAATCCACGACCGAGTCCGGTACTGCCGAGACGTTCCCGATTAAGCAGGTTGTCGAAAAGCGCGGTTTGCGATAGCTGGTTTTGTTCGGAGACATTGCTGGCAATCAGTTCCAGCAGTTTCTTTTTACTGGATATTTCGGTATCAAGGAAAATTCTTTGCGGCAATAAAAGCGCGGAAATTGTCATTGTTTTGAAGCGGGTATTTTTAAAGCCGAATAACGATGCGCGCATCTTAATCCAATTGCTTCAGTAATCAAGTGCCATGGGTCTCTATTGGGTCAAAAAATAAGGGGAGCAAGCTCCCCTTTACTTATTAGGCTAGATCGATCAGACCAGTTCAGCAGCCGCGCCTTTAAAGCGATGGCTCTTCATTTTCTCTTTGTGTTTCTTGCCCTGGCGATCAAGTTTATCCACGAGGCCATCGATTGCAGCGTACATATCTTCCTGTACATCGTCGGCGTGCAGGTTACTGCCGCTGACATGTAGTGTCGCTTCTGCTTTGTGCCGCAATTTTTCGACAGTAAGTACAATATGAATGTCTAGCGCCTGATCGAAATGCCGGTCCAGCCTTTCGATCTTTTCATTTACGTAATTCCGCATGGAATCGGTAATTTCTACGTGATGACCGCTCAAACTTACTTGCATCTGTAACCTCCTCGGCTGTGTGATACGCATTGCTGCGTGTCGTGAAGGAGGCCTGGCAATATGCCGGGACTCCTGCGGCACTAAGTTGATGTGCCGCCAAATTACAAATGCGTCAGTATTTGTAATATGGAGAAAGATATAAAGTCACCGTCATATCTTTCGTGCTCTGCTAAGCGAGTGCCTGCCCTGGACTTGACCATGTTGAAGCACAGCCCGATTCATCCAGAATTAATCAGAGG
>QIJI01000461.1 GCA_003231795.1 Gammaproteobacteria bacterium | reverse complement strand
GCCGAATTTATTCCGCTGGCCGAGGAGACCCGCCTGATCGTCGATATCGGCGACTGGGTATTTCGCCAGGCAACCGACCAGGTCAAAAAATGGAAGACCACGATTTGCGACGACTTCCAGATCAGCGTGAATACATCTCCGGTTCAATTTGAATCACGTATCGAGGATACCTTTAATAGATACCTGCGTGATAAAAGTGTCGACGGGCGTAACATTGGCATCGAAATTACCGAAAACCTGTTCATGACTTCGCACGATCAGGTGCTGGACACGTTGCTCAATTTCAGAGATGCCGGCATCCAGGTGTCGTTGGACGATTTTGGAACCGGTTATTCGTCGCTGTCGTATTTAAAAAAGTTCGATATTGACTACCTCAAGATTGATCGCTCCTTTGTACAGAATCTGAGCGAAGATTCCGACGATCTGGTGCTTTGCGCGGCCATCATCATGATGGCACATAAACTGGGCATCAAGGTGATTGCAGAGGGAATAGAAACCGAAGATCAGCGAGACTTACTGTTGTCTATCGACTGCGATTTCGGTCAGGGTTACTACTTTTCGCCACCAATCCCTGCAGTAGATTTCGAACAGAAATACGCTGGGCCCCAGATAAATTTGATGAATACAGACTGAGTCTATCGATCTTCCACCACCTTGTTACTGATTACAGAATGTGCATGAATATGCCGACGAAGCCGGACTGATGTTTGCACTTGATCTGGGTACGCGCGCGTCCTACACCAATTGGCGGATATATTGCCACCAACGCCGGCCAATTAGGTGATGGTAATCTGCACTTTTCGATTTATCCTGGGCTTGAGAGAAATCGTGCAGCGGTAGATGATATGGTTTACCAGTCGTTACAGGCTTTGCAGGGATCGGTATCCGCTGAACATGGTATCGGGCTCAAGATAAAGCTTATTTGAAATATACCCGCAGCGAAAATGAAATTGAGATGATGCGGAAAATGAAACAAATGATGGATCCATCCAATATTCTGAATCCGGGCAATGTGTTCGATCTTCAGAGTTTGCATAAGATAAACTCGACTTGAATAGTCGGGTCAATCCGAAATGAATACACGTCGTTTTGCCCTGCTGCTCGGAATTATTCTGATCCTGCTGATGGTTCTCATGGTTGGTCTGCCGAGAATCACGAATTCGGGGTTCTCCGATTCCAATATTGTATTGAACAAGTCGGCATCGGACCTCGCCTCAAATGGAACTGAAGTGTCCGGCAAGCAGGAATTAACTTCAATTTTATCCGAGCCGGGTACTCAGTCGGAAAGTCAGTTTTCGCCACCATCCCAGAATCAGGCAGATGTACTGCCGGCACTTATTCTGGTCTCCGGTCACGTCAGCGATGAAAATAATCGTCCCATCGAAAACGCGAGGGTATCCGACGAGTCAGATTTCAGCCATGTGCGTACCGATGCAACGGGCGCTTACCAGATCGAAATCCGGTTACCACGATTCAAATTCCCGGTCCTGAATTTTTTACGTACCGGCTACCGAGAGAATCGCGTTGCTGTGCCAATAGATCAGATATCCGAAGAAGCAACTTTCACGCTCGATGTGCAGTTACAAGAGGCTGATGATTCGACCACGGTTTACGGATGGGTCGGCAACGACATTGGCCAGGGACTGGCCAGGCATGCCGTTGAGTTGCGTGCTGCTGGCTTGCAGAATTCGGGTGCACTATTTTACGCCGTGATCAGCGACGAGCAGGGTGATTTTAGCTTTGAAGGTATTCGATCAGGTCTGGAGTATCGACTCGATATTCAACCGACCAGCGAATATGCCGGCTACAGTTTCGAACCTTTACTGGTGTCCCGGAATACTGCGCGACTGGTAATTGTGCTCGATACACTGGAACTGGTTGAAATAAACGGGATGATTGTCGGTACCGATAGTGCTCCCATTGCAGATTTCAGTGTCAATATACAAAACCTGTCGGTGGATACCCCGGATCGCAGGATTACCAGCGATTCCTCCGGTTTTTTCAAACTCGACGCGTTTCCTGCGGGTGAAGTGAAGCTGTCGACCAATGCGCCGGAATATTTCAGGATAACCGGCCTTACCATTCGTAAGAACGAGTACCAGTATCTAACCTTAATGATTGATCGCGGTGATTATTATTTATCCGGCTGGGTTAGCGATGTGAATGGGGTTCCACTAAGCGAAGCCCGGGTAACGCTGAATGCGAATTTCAAGGAAAACGAGTACCATTCTTACTCTTACCGTTCCCAGCTTACCGACGCAAACGGGGGATTCGAGTTTCAACGACTTGGCGGAGGGGATCACACTTTAAGCGTGTTCGCGGCGGGTTACCGGACCCGGGTGGTTAAACATACATTTACCCACTATTCCGATAGTATCAACATCAGACTCGAACGTGAGGATAATTAGGGAAACTCTGAAAAATGACTCCACAAAATGAAACACCTGTTGACGCCGCCGAGCGCCAGACGGCACCTGCCATGGTTTGTTATGAGGTTAACCAGCTACCGGATTCGAAGCTCGAATTGCTGCAGCGGGCGAGGCAGTCGATGACCAAAGTGACGGAGTTGATCGTAGCGCCACGCGATGGCAAAAGCTTTGAAGTACCGGCTGGCTCGTTTTTTCGTATTGTCAGCGTCGATGGGCCGCAAGTGGGTGATCTGAATCTGTGGAATGCAGATGATTTGTCGGAACGTTTTTTCAGTGGCAAAACGCGTCAGTTGCATGCCACGCATGTCGGTACCGGGGATCGGCTCTGGAGCACGTTGCCCGGACTGCGACCGATGGCGACGATTACCCATGATACGCTCGACTGGTATGGTTGGGACCAGGACGGAGGCGGAATTCATGATGTGATTGGTACCCGTTGCGATCCTTATACCAATCACATGCTGAAGAATGTCGATTACCATTATTGCTGTCATTCAAATTTGAGTCGGGCCCTGGCCGAAGCTACGGGTCGTTCAGTAACGGAGGTAGAACTCGATGTGCACGATGTCCTGAACGTATTCATGTGTACCGGTTTCACCCGTGACACGCACCAGTACTTTATGAAGGCTAGCCCGGTACGCCCCGGAGATTTCATCGAGTTCTTTGCTGAAATAGATCTGCTAGGGGCCTTGTCGACTTGTCCCGGAGGTGATTGCGGTAGTGGACATTCCGATGACAGTACGCCTTGTTATCCACTGAAAGTGGAAATATTTGAGCCTGCTGACGGGTCACTCGGAGACTGGAAATCCCCGGCTCGCAGCGGGTACTCACGCAGTCACGGATTGTAAGCGGTGTCTAGTCGGATTTAAGCGCCGAGATATCCTGTGCCCAGCTCCGGGCTGAATCGCCGTAATATTGTGATTTCGGTGGCAATTGATCGCGTTGGGCCAAGGTTCCAACCCTGAGCCCCAGCATGGTGGAATTCGCATCGGCCGGACCGGCGTAGATTGGAGAGCCACATTCTGGGCAAAAGGTTTGCGACCGGAGAGCTCCGCTGTCGGCGGTTTTGATATAGGTCTTCATTTCACCACTGATCAGTTCAAAAGTTCCGTCTTCGACCGGGGCAATGGTGCGGTAGGCCGAACCTGACAATGTCTGACAGTCGGTGCAATGACAGATTAAAACCCGTTGTGGATCGACTTCGGCACGGTAGCTGATATAACCACAGTGACATTCCCCGTTAACTTTCATTGACTGATTACTCCTATTGCCGGCAGCATGGAATGAGTAATTCGACCAGGCCGATATCCTGCCGAGTACCAACAGGTGCTGAAAGTACCGCGAAATATTGCCAGTTGCAAACCAGGGTCTGGCAGTTCCAGGTATCGGCAATCAGGCCGTGGGTGTTTGATTATGCTTGAGGGGGCTTTAAGATAGGAACCCTGAAGTATTATCCGGATATTAAAATGACTGATTTGAGCAAGCAAAGTTGTGAGGCCTGCCGCGCCGACGCACCGAAAGTCAGCGATGACGAATTGAAACAGCTAATGCCGAATATTCCGCACTGGTCGACGATTGTGGTTGACGGAGTGAAGCAGTTGTCGCGCGAGTTCAAGTTTCGGAATTTTGAGCAGGCCATGGCCTTTTCCAATCATGTTGCTGATCTGGCCGAAGCAGAGAATCATCACCCTGCTATTTTAACCGAATGGGGCAAGGTTTGCGTGACCTGGTGGACGCATAAAATCGGAGGGCTACATAAAAACGATCTGATCCTGGCGGCGCGAACGGATGAGGTATATGAAAGAGCACACTATTAAAACTCTGATTTCGCTCTGCATTGTTGTACTGGTGCTGGCCTCCAGTAGTCGTGTGCTTGACGATTATTCAGATCGTTACACCAATGATGCGATCAAAAAAGCCGCCATAACCTATGCCACCGCGCGAGGCATCAACGCGATCGTATCGATGATGCAAAGCAGTAATGTCGAAGCCAGCATCGGGATTGTTTCCGGTTCTATGACGATTGGTGAATTGCTGGACCCGTTAAACGATATGATCGAGCGCTTTTCCACCATCATGACCTGGGTGCTGGCGTCGTTGGCCGCGCAGAAAGTATTGCTACTACTGGCTTCCCATTCGATTTTTCTCTACCTGGTGGCGGTGAGCGGCATTATTTCCCTGTTACTGATTTACTTTGGTCAACCGCTGGCACAGCGTTATGCACTCAAAACTTTCCTGGTACTGGTTTTTGTCAGGTTTTCACTGGGTATGTCGGTGGCGCTGAACAGCGGTGTCGACCTGCTGTTTATGGATCAACAGCTCGAAGTCAACGATCAGGAAATCAATAATTTCCAGGA
>QIJI01000066.1 GCA_003231795.1 Gammaproteobacteria bacterium | reverse complement strand
GATGATCGTCGCCGATCCCGTCGGATCAATTCTGGCTGATACGATCAACACGGGCATCACACCAAAGGCTTCTTCGTGGCTGGTCGAGGGCATCGGAGAGGATTTCATGCCGCCGATTTGCGATATCAGCCTGATCAAAAAAGCTTACGCCATCAGCGACAGGGAGGCATTTCAGACTCAGCGCGAACTATTGCGCCTGGAAGGCGTTATCGCAGGATCCTCAACCGGTACCCTGCTAGCAGCCGCATTACGTTACTGCCGTGAACAAACCGGACCCAAACGAGTCCTGACGCTGGCCGCCGATACCGGAAATAAATATCTGAACAAATCTTTTAACGATTCATGGCTTGCCGACCAGGGTTTGCTCGAACGCGAATCGCATGGAAACCTGCGCGATCTGATCTCGCGCCCGATGGATAGCGGCGATGTTGTCACGGTGACCTCCGAAGATAACCTGATTACCACCTACAAGCGCATGCGTATGTTCGATGTATCTCAATTGCCGGTCGTTGACGATGGTCGCATCGTCGGCCTGATCGACGAATCCGACATATTACTCGGCATCTATGAAAACAAGGACAGTTTCCAGATGAAGGTAGTCGAAGTCATGGTCACCGATCTTGAAAAGATATCTCCAGACGCCAGAATTGACGATATTGTTAAAGTATTCAAGCAAGATAAAATTGCTATCGTCGCGGATGACAACAAGTTTTACGGCCTGATTACGCAAATCGATTTGATTAATCACTTGCGTAAAGCTATGTTCTGAACAGTTGTAAATTTGCGACACTGGTATACTGGAAATTGACCGCTGCCGTTTTATACCATCCCGTCATATTGAGTATCTGGCGGCGGTGGACATCCAGATAAAAAAGCGATTAAATGCTGAGGCGATATCTACGCAGCTATCGGATTGGCTCAACCCTACAAGGTCCCGACCATGGACATTCAGCGCCTACTCACCAGCCTCAGCACCCGAATAATCATTCAGTTTGCAGTAGTGGTGATCTCGGCAATACTCCTGATCGCAATCTATTTCGATAGCATTTACCCGTTTTATTTCGAAAATCAGGTTAACCAGACTGGCATCATCATCAACTCGGCAATTGCCGGATTACTGTTTGCTGGGCTCGGTAATATCCTTTATCACCTGTTACGTTACCGCCGCGAAGAAGCTTCAATTGCGATGTTCGTCAATAATGTCGAGTCTTTCATGCCCGATCCCACCGATGGCCTGGCCTCTGATTCGGTACTGCTAAAGCGACAGGCCACCATGCGTTCGATCGAAGCAGCAAAAGGCGAAATCAACCATGGCGCGCTGGCAGCGATGCTGAATGCAGATGAAGCAACCCGATTCGGACTGATACGATTTATCAACAACATACTGATACTCACGGGTGTTTTCGGAACCATCGTGTCACTCTCTATTGCCTTGCTCGGCGCGTCCGATTTAATCGAATCAGCGGCCGGAAGTCTTGGTGGTATGGGTCTTGTCATTTATGGCATGTCAACTGCGTTATCGACTACGATAACGGCCATTATTTCTTACATGATATTCGGTTATTTTTATACTCGCCTGAATGACGTGCAAACTCATTTTCTCAGCGGTGTCGAACAACTGACTTCGGTGTATCTGCTACCCCAGTTTGTTAAAACCGGCGATGGAGTAGTCTCCCAGATGAGCGAATTACTTGAATCTGTCAATCAGACAACAACTAATCTCAAAATGACCCAGGAAATCTATCACCAGGCAGCGACTGAACTGTTACGAAACATACAGACCAACCAGCAACAGATCGATAACCTCGGTACAGAACTCAAAAGCATCAAGCGAATTTTAAGAAGCGGCTTTCGCTTACCTGAGACAGGCCAGGAAGACTAGCCAACTATGGAGACCAGTTTCCCAACGATCGGTGGCCGTAACGCCGGTATCGACGGCGAAAACAGCTTCTGGCCATCTTTTACCGATATCATGATGGTTATCACCATGATTTTTCTAATGGCAACCAGCCTGCTGGTAGTGCGCAACTGGCAACTGGTGGCCGAACTGCGTGAAAGCATCGCCGCTGAGCAAATCGCCACGCAGTTGATTGAATCGACGTCGCAGGAAAATACGACGCTTGAGGAACGTCTGGTCAATGCCGAACAAAGCAATTCGATTCTACGGCTGCGGTTATTGAAAAAGGACGAAGAGCTGGAACTGGCGCAATCATCGATTCGCGAACAGAAAATTAGTATTGCAGCACTGGATCTTACAAATACTGGTTTAAAACAAGCGCTTGATAAAACCCAGGCTCAACTGGATGCCGCATACCTTGAAATTGATACTGCCACTGCGCAGTCTATTGAGCTTTCCAGTCAGATCACGGACCTGAGCCAGCAACTGGCATTGCAAAAGCAACAAACTGATCTAACTCAGTCAGAACTCGAAACCGCGCGCGGTCAAATCGCTCAGCTTTCCGATTCCAGCGTCAGTCAGCAACTCAACATTGCCCAGCTCACCGAGGAAAAAACCCTGTTGCAGCGCGAAGTTGAAGGTTATAACCAGCAGTTGTTGACGCTAAAGGGCGAATACGAAACGGTCAAATCAAAGTATGAAGAATTGATAAAACCGGCACGCAGCGCCAAAGGCAAATACATCGCCGAAGTTTATTATGTCAAGGTCGAATCGGGTACCGTCATTCGTTATCGACAACCGGGTGATCAGGAATTCAGTCAGCTTAGCCTGGCGCAAGTTGAATCACGCCTGGACCGGCTCAAACAGGAACAGGGTAAAAACCTTTACGTCAAAATCATCATTCCCGAAGACAGCGGTTTAACCTACAACGAAGCCTGGAATTTTATGCGTGGTTTACTGGTCAAGTACGATTATTACTACCAGGATTAACTAATTCAAAACGGGACGCGAGGTTTATCAATGCATCACAAATTTTTCAAATATGATGAAACACGTATACTATCGCCCGTTCAAATAATTGATTTACTGTCCCCGTGGCACAACTGGATAGCGCGACGCCCTCCTAAGGCGTAGGTTGCCCGTTCGAATCGGGCCGGGGGCACCATTATAAAGCAGAAGATCCTGATTCCGAGGTTCGGATTCGGACTACATTTTCCAGATTGGTTACGAAAATCTTGCCATCGCCAATTTTACCGGTTCTGGAAGCTTCGATGATCGCGTCGATAACGGCATCCACCCGGTCATCGTCGATGGCGACTTCGATTTTCACCTTCGGAATATAATCAACCACATACTCGGCTCCGCGATAGAGTTCGGTATGCCCTTTCTGGCGACCAAAGCCCTTCACTTCGTAAACCGTCAATCCATTGATGCCAATATCCGATAACGCACTACGGACGTCGTCGAGCTTGAAGGGCTTGATTACTGCGCTAACTATTTTCACTTGGCTTTCCTGATTTTAGTTTTCAAAAACCGCCATTGCTTCGATATGAGCGGTCTGCGGGAACATATCCATGACACCAATGTTGGTCAATCGGTATCCCTGGCTGCAAATAATACCAGCATCTCGTACCAGGCTGGAAGCCTGACAGGAAACATAAACAATTCGGGAAGCTCGGAATTGCTTAAACAGGCGTACTATTTCGGCAGCACCTGAACGCGGCGGGTCGAGCAATATCTTATCATAATGACGTCGCATCCAGGGGGCACCCGGCTCCGGTCTGGTTAAATCGGCAGCATGGTATTCGCTGTTTTCGACATGATTATCCAATGCCGCCTGTTTGGCACGCATCACCATTGCGGTATCCGCCTCGATTCCTGTCACCTGTGCGCAGACTCGTGCCATCGGCAAAGTGAAATTTCCAAGGCCACAATATAGATCGAGTAACCTGTCAGACTCCGCCAGATCAAGGAATGACAAGGCCTGCACTACCATTTGTTGGTTGATATCCGTATTCACCTGGACAAAATCAGCGGCGCTGAAAGCGATGTTAATCGGGCCGTCTCTTTCAGGACTGAACTGCAACTGTTGCTGCGGCGGATACAGGTTTTCTATCGAGTCAGGCCCACCCGGTTGCAATTGAATATAAAACTGTTGTGATTTACCAAAATCGGCCAACGCTATCCGATCAGATTCAGACAATGGTTGTAGATGGCGGAACACCAGTTGCACATTATCGGCGTCTGCGGCCACTTCAATTTGTGGTATCAACGCACGTGCATCGAGCGACCCGATTAATTCCGACAAGTCGTCAAGGTGTTGCCCGACCCGGGGCAGTAACACTTCACAGTGGTGCATATCAGAGATAAAAGCGCTATTGCGCTCGCGGAAACCGACCAGCACCCGCCCCTTCTTGGCAACATACTTGACGCCAAGCCGGGCCTTTTTGCGATATCCCCAGGCTTGTGATCTAAGCGCGGGAATCACCGAACCCGGATTAATGCCAGCATGCTCAAGCATATCTAGCAATGCCTGCTGTTTTAGCAATACCTGATCATCGCCACCCAGGTGTTGCAGGCTACAACCGCCGCATACCTGATAGGCAGCACAGCGGGGTTCGACTCTTTTCGGTGATGCCTCAATGACTTCAAGCGTTATCGCCTGGTCAAAATTGCGCGATGATTTTACCACCTGAATCAGAACCTTTTCCTGTTCGAGGGCCCCGAACACGAATACCGTTTTACCGTTCACATGGGTAATACCACGCCCCTCGTGCGACATGGACTCAATCGTGACCAGTCTTGGTTCGGGCGGGGGTTTTCGAGATCTGTTTCGCCTTGCCACCCGCAATTACCTGCTGTGCGCCCCGGAAAACGTTTTCAAGACTGAAGTGCCAC
>QIJI01000515.1 GCA_003231795.1 Gammaproteobacteria bacterium | reverse complement strand
GACCAGGCTGTGCGTATCCTCGAAGGACGTGAAGTTGTCAAACACGCCGGCCCACAAATACAAATGATCGATCAGAATAACTGGCAAGGTTTTAATATATCGGATTCGCTAGCACCACCGTCCTTCTTACCCACCTTTGTCTGGCCGTAAAGATTTAGGGAACTCTGTATCCATCAATCCCTAATTGTTCGACCACTAGTGTCGTCCAGACAGGCAGCGATGACGTTTTATCCTTGCACTGACGAATACAATTAAGTTTTAATGGCCGCACTCTCACGCCCTCTGGAGCCTGAATCGCATGATCAATAAAATTCTGGTTGCAACCGATTCGTCGGCGGCTTCGAACCGCGCATTGAAAATGGCGGTTCAATTTGCCGTACTACACGACGCTGAATTGTTCATCATTCATGTTATTCGCGACATGCAAATACCCTTTGAAATCAAGGAAATACCTGAACTGGAACCGAACAAGTTTGAAAAGTTCAACGATGCTCGTGAAGAAATCATGCGCAAGATCGCTCAAAATGTATTGAAACTGGCAAAGGAAAAAGCGGAAAAAGCCGGGGCACAAAGAATTCAAACCGCAATCGGAACCGGCGATCCTGCCACCAGTATCCTCGGCTTTGCCAAGCGCCGGAAAATGGACATGATCGTATTGGGAACCCGGGGTCTGGGCAAGCTGAAGAGCAGAATTTTGGGTAGTGTCTCGCGTAAGGTCACCAACAACGCCGAGACTAGTTGTTTGATCGTCAGATAAACTAACGCCAGGGCGTCACATCGCCGTCGTCGGGCAATACCCTGAGCGCCTGGTTCACTACCAGGACACCATTTCACCGGGCAAGTGATCGATTCGATTCAGATAAACAACATTGTGTGCGCCGTCTACAAAATCGAAGCGCGAGATCGAAGTGTTATGAAAGGTCCAGTTAGCGACCCAATGATTGTCATAGTTGTGCTGATGCCTCGCAACACCCATTAACTGATTCACAAACTGATCGATGAAATCGCCGTGTGCGACCATTGCAATACAATCATCACTGCCGGCTAGTTGTTGTCTGATATTGGTGACAACATTCTTCATCCGGGCAAAAAAATCTTCATCGCTTTCTGCGGGACGGTTCCACCAGCCGCTATTATTCATTTCTTCTGGCAGCCCCAGTCGTGGAAAACGATCCTCGAAGTAATCGCGATCCTGACCCGGCCTGCCCTGATGAACTCCGTTTTTATCGATATCGTAGATGCCATGTCGCTCGAAAATATCGGGCAGCGCCTGTAGATCGAGACTGCAGGCCGCGGCGATGTATTCAGCGGTCAATATGGAGCGGGACATCAGGCTGCAGTAGATATGAGTCAAGCCAAAACGGGTATCTTTAACCGGATTGAATGGATGCTGTCGCGGTTCACTCTCGGGATGCGCGAGGTGAATGCCGAGGGTTTCTGCCTGACGATGCCCCAGTTCGGTTATTTCCGGATCGGAGGTACGACCTTCAACTTCATCGCTTCCGTTGTAGAGCACATTGTTTGCCGACTGTGCATGTCGGATCAGATATAATTTTGCCATTACTGCCTGTTGATTCCGAGCCTGACGGCTGCCTGTTGTGGTGTCGCGAGATCGCGTCCGATTTCCGTGATAATACGGCTCGCACGTTCGATCAATTTCAGGTTGGTTGCAAATTCACCCTTTTCGATATACAGATTGTCTTCCAGCCCAACGCGGCAGTTACCGCCCTGACTGGCCGCCTGGGCGACGATTGAAAATTCCATCTGTGAAATACCGAAAGCACTCCAGTTCGCATTTTCAGGCAACAAACCGCGCATAACATTTAGAATTTCCGGCGTGGCCGGCGAAGCATGCGGGATGCCGAGACACAATTGAAACATCGGCGCGCCATCGATCAACCCTTCCTTGATTAACTGGTGTGCAAACACAATGTGCCCCGGTTCGAATACTTCGATTTCGGGTTTGACTCCCAGCTCCTGGATGCGTTTGGCCATGATGCGCAGGTGAGCCGGGGTATTCACAAATACGGTGTCACCGAAATTGAATGTACCCACATCCAGCGTACAGATATCAGGTTTCAGTTGCTCGATGTGACGCAGACGTTCAAGCGGCTGAATCAGCGTGGTGCCGGGTCCACCGACCGCGGCATCATCTTCACCCGGAGTAAAACGCGCACCCTCACTGGTAGTCAGGTTAATCAGAACATCGCAACCCGAGTCGCGAATGCGTTCAACGACTTCAGCAAACAACGTCGGATCTCCGGAACGCATTCCCGTTTCAGGGTCTCGCACGTGAATATGAACGATGGCCGCACCGGCTTTGGCAACGTCGATGCAATCCTGGGCAATATGTTGAGGCGTAATGGGATAGTTCGGATGTTTGCCCTGATTACTATGCCCGCCGCTTACCGCGCAGGTAAGGATAACTTCATTCGTCATCGATATTTCATTCTCCTGTAAAGTTCGGGCGGCGTTTTTCGTTAAACGCTTTGACGCCTTCAACGCGGTCCCGGGTTGGAACCGTTCGATGGTAGGCTTCGATTTCAAATCCGAGACCATCGGCCAACGACATTTGCAGCCCACGATGAATCGCCTGCTTCGCCTGGCGCACCGCGACCGGCGCATTGGCCGCTATCCGGGCAGCGACCTTTATACTTTCTTCGAGTAACTGTTGCGGCGCATGAATCGCGTTCACCAGTCCCCAGGTATACGCGTCCTCCGCGCTGAAACGAGTGGCCGCCAGAATAAGTTCTTTTGCACGTCGCTCTCCCAGCGCTCGTGCCAGCGTTTGGGTTCCTCCGGCACCGGGAATAATACCGAGACTGGTTTCAGTCATTGCAAAGCTGGCATTGCTGGAGGCATAAACGAAGTCTGCCGCAGCGGCAAGCTCACAACCCCCGCCATAAGCGGCTCCATTGACTGCAGCTATGAGGGGTAACGGGCAATCCAGAATGGCGCGAATCATGCGCTCATAAACCCGGTGCTGGCGGGTCCAGTCTTCGTTACTCATACCATCGCGTTGCTTCAGGTCTCCACCGGCACAGAATGCCTTTTCGCCCGCACCGGTTAATACCACGCAACGTATTTCCCCTGAATCCAGGGCAAGATTTTCAAACACATGCATCAAATCGGTCGCCATTTGCGTATTAAACGCATTCGCGACTTCCACGCGGTTCAGCGTGACCAACTGAATATGGTCAGCCGGCATTTCGAGCTTCAATGTCGAATAAAGTTCGTTACTCATGAGCAGTGGCAATTTAGGTCGAGGTTCGGCACTATATACTACTTACAAACAGACCGAGGGGGAATGAATGATCGATCCAGACCAGGACGACAAGACGACAGCCCGCCATTTGGCGATCACTTTTATTGCTTTTATCGCGCTCGCCGTTGTACTCGTCATCGGCGCAAACATCATTGCCGGATAAAACCGCGGTTCCCGTACTAACCAGAATTCAACCCAAAGCGGTTCCCGCGTCGCAGGCACCTTTCAGCCAGGTGGTCCTGGATGATCAGTATGCCTTCCTCGCGGGTCTGGTCGCGGCTGACTTTCCAGCCGGTGTCGAAGTACTCGGAGATGTTGCCGCTGAAACACGCGCGGTTTTAAATGCCATTGGCAATATCCTGCAGGAACTCAACTTATGCAGAAGTAATATGGTCAAAGTCGAAGTCCATCTGACCGATCTCGATGACTTCGACGCCATGGATAATGCCTACCGTGAGTTTTTCGAAGGCGATCAATATCCCGCACGCACCACGGTCGAATCAAAACGCCTGTTCGGTGATAGCAAGGTAGAAATCACCTGCCAGGTGCGCCGATAGTTTTCCCGTCATACCCACCACGCAGGCGCGCTGTTGACGTTAAAGGGCTGCCCGACTCGTTAATACGCGGCCACCAGGCCATCTTTACGCGGGTCCGATCCGCCGATGTAGCCGTCGTCGGTTTTCAGAATCAACTGCGCGCCACCCAGACTGAATATCTGTTCGTGATCAAAATCAGGGATATCGTGACCCCGTTTGCGTAACTCGACTCGAACCGACTCTTCCAGCCCGTCTTCGAGGTAGATCTGCCCGTTTTCCATGACCCGCCAGCGCGGCGCATCGGCCGCCGCCTGCGGATTCATGCCCTGATCGAGAATTCGCAACAACATTTGCGCATGACCCTGCGGCTGCATCCCACCGCCCATCACCCCAAAACTCATCACCGGCTTCTCTTCACGAGTCAAAAAGGCTGGAATAATAGTATGAAAGGGTCGTTTTCCTGGCCCTATCTGATTCGGATGCCCTTGTTCAAGGGTGAACCCGGTAGCTCGATTTTGCAGGCTGATACCGGTCCCGGGGATAACAATGCCGGATCCAAACTCGTCGTAGTTGCTTTGGATATAAGACACCATCATTCCAGACTCATCAGCGGCTGTCAGGTAAACGGTATTACCCTTTGAGGGCACACCTGCGACCGGCGCGCCAGCGGAGTTGATATCAATCTGACTCGCTCGTGATTCGAGATAAGCCGATTCGAGTAGCCGGGAAATATCCAGATCGAGATGATCGGGGTCGGAAATATAGCGATGCGCATCGGCAAACGCGAATTTCATAGCTTCGATCTGAAGATGCAATGCGTCGGCAGAATCTCGCGGAAACTGATTCTCGTCGGTGTATTCAAGCATTCCGAGCATTATCAACGCCGCCAGGCCCTGACCATTGGGTGGAATTTCGTGCAGTCGGTAGCCGTGGTATTCATGCGATATCAAATCAACCCAGTCAGCTCGATGTTGATCAAGATCGTCGTGAGTAAAGTT
>QIJI01000366.1 GCA_003231795.1 Gammaproteobacteria bacterium | reverse complement strand
TCCGGGGTCGCGATGATGCTCGGCCTGATGATCGGCGTTTACCTGGGTTTACGCCTGCTCATTCTCGAAATAAACTATCTCAATTTCTCGTCTTCCCCCAGCAGCTCAACCTCCAGCGGAGATTCCGCCTGGAAACAAAAACAGCCCCTGATAGGTTATCTGGTTCTGGCGGGAGTGGTGGGTCTGGCGTTTGTCTATGACGGCTTCGACTACCCGACCCGGGGTGGTTTTTTGGTGTTCGGACTGATTCTCGGCATTGTGATGCAACGCACACGATTTTGTTTTGTGAGAGCCTTCCGCGAACCCTTCATGACTGGCGACGGCGAAATGACTAAAGCGGTCATACTCGCGGTACTCATCAGCGTGATTGGATTTTCGATACTGAAATGGACCGATTTACGCGACTGGGATGCTTCGGTATCTTCGGGTTTCTGGTTCGGCAGTTTAACCGGCGGCATCATTTTCGGCGTCGGTATGTCCTTGAGTGGTGGCTGCGCTACCGGATGTCTGTGGCGGGCGGGAGAAGGTCAGTTAAAACTCTGGGTCGCTATTGTGGCCTTTGCCATTTCAGGCGGATTATTCCGCAACTGGCTCGACCAAAGTGGATTATTGACGCGCCTTGGAGATCCAGTGTTTTTGCCGGATGTAATCGGATGGAAACTGGCACTATTTACCATAATTGGTATTATGGTTCTGTGGTATCTGCTCGTAGTATGGAATGAAGTAAAGAAGAAACTGGTCATCGCATTTTAATATTGAAAAATGTCGTGGATGCCTACGATGATAAAGATGACTAAAGGCATCATAAAGGGTTATTGGTTAATTATATTGAGGAGGCTTCAATGAAACATCTAGGCAAAATTGTTACAACGTTTGTGGTCGTCGCATTGTCGGGTTGCGCGGCATTTTCAACAGGTTCCGGCGGCAAAACCTTTGGTGCACCTACTGAGGGTATGAGCACCGAGGCATATCAGTCACTGGTATTTCTGGATCCGCAAAATACGACGCGGTTTGACTGGGCCGCAGTCGCCGGCATGCCGGGAAACTTTCTGATTAATAATCAGGGAGAGCCTACCGTATCGGTGGTTGATTACGAGTTAGGCGAGACCATCAGGAAAATCGATATGGGTGAGACTGGCAATCACCATCTCTGGATGATTCCCGGTGGGCGTTATGTCTGGTCGTCACAGCGATATGAAAGCGATATGTTCTGGACCATCGATCTACTGACTCAGGAAGTGGTCGATAAATTTTCCGTCAGCATGAACGGTAAAACGGTAATCGCACCGCTGCATGTCGGTTTTGCCTACACCCAGCCACTGGCCGTTGTTGGTAATATTCTGGACCAGGAGCGCGGTTACCTGACTTTTCTCAGCACCGCGACACGTCGTCCGCTGGAAACCATCGAAATTAGCTGTAACGGCGCTCGTGATGCAATGTTTACCCTCGATGACTCCAAGGTATTCAGTACCTGTCAACAGGAGCCCAAGGGCGTTTCGATTGTCGATGTGGAGACCCGCAAGGAAATCAAGATGATTCCGATTAATGGCGGGCGCGCGGGTGCGATGAGTCCGGATGGCAAATATTTCATGGTCGCAGCCAAAGGGGCGATCGTGTTCCTCGATACCGGCACTGGCGATATCGTCAAAACAGTTAAAGTGCCTGGCGGGGGCGGTAATATCACTTGCCTGCCTGATGGTTCGAAATGTTACGGTGGATTGCGCAAGGCAGAAAGTGTCGCGGTTATCGATATGAAAACGCTTGAAGTCATTAAAATTATCGAAACCGGTCCTGATGCAAATCGGCTGTACCTGAATCCGGCTAATACCCGATATGGATTATTCGCCAACGAAGCTGGTAAATCGGACATCATTACGGTGATCGATACTCAGGACGACGTTGCGGTGAAGAATATTTATACCGGCCTGGGCCCGCATAACATTGCGTTCAATCCAGCGGGCACTCGTGCCCTGGTAACCACCAAGAAAGAAACTACTGCTACTTTGGTGGATACTTCTTCGGCCGATCCAATGGATTGGGATACGATTACTACGGAAATTGCTTCGGGTATTCAGAACAATGGCGTGCGTTGGGTGCCATCTCAGGCAGCACTGCAAAAAGCATTGAACTAGTTGGCGGGCCGGCTCATTCCCTCTATTTTCGGGGATGAGCTGGTCGCGTTTTTGTCACCAGGAGAAACGAATATGAACTTCAATCATGAACGCCGTGATTTTTTGCGTTATGCCATGGTCGGTGGCGTCGCGGTACCCCTTAGCTTCGCTCCGGGATTGTTCACGGGCGTGCAGGCAAATATATTTAAATTCGCCGCAGACCCTGATAACTTAACCGAGATGGAGCGGCTGCATCTGCCAAAAATTACCTTGCCTCCGGTGGTTGAGGATGGGGCTCAGGCGCCGATACAGATCGAAATGGATCACCCCATGGAAGATGACCATTACATCAAACATATCCAGATTATCGGATTTAACGATCCGGTTCAGACCAAGGGAAATTTTTATTTCTCCGCGCTCAATGGTGAAGCCTTTATCGGCACCCAGATACGACTCAATGGCGGTGAAAGCACGGTTTGGGTTGTCGCCGAGTGCAATCAGCATGGTCGATGGGCAGCCAGCAAAGATACCAAAGTCGCCGCCGGCGGTTGTTAAGCCGATGCGATTGATGGTCAATCTGCGCAGGTTACTGACGGGCTGCCTGATATTCGCTGCGTGTTTGCAAACAGCTATCGCCGTTGAGCGAATTCGTATCATCAGCACCAACGATATTCATTCCTATCTGCGTCCTATTTATTATCGATATCAGGATGAGCCGAAACCCTGGGGCGAGCAGTCGATGGAAGGAGATTACGCTGAAAAGTCGGAGTACGAAGGCAAGATAGGTGGAATGGCTTATGCCGCAACGGTAATCAATCGTTTGCGTGCTGAATCACCGGGTGAATCACTTTTGGTCGATAGTGGCGATACCTGGCATGGCTCTGGGCTTTCCGCATTCGACCGCGGTGTCTCGATGGTCAAGATCATGAATGAAATTGGCTATGATGCGATGGTCCCGGGTAACTGGGAGTACATGTATAAACGCGAACATTTTCTTGATTTAATCGATCAGGCCAATTTCCCGGTGATTGCCTACAATCTTTACGATAAGGATTGGGGGGACCCGGTTCTTGATCAATATGTCATTAAACAGGTCGGTGATTTAAGCGTCGCGATAATAGGAATGACTTACCCCTGGACCGCGTTGACATCCGCTGTCGCCGGGGCGGCGAAATGGTGGCGATTTGGAATTCGGGAAAGCGAGGCGATCGAGCTGATCGCTAAAATAAGAGCAGACGATGACCCTGATCTGATTGTCTTTATTTCTCATGGCGGATACGGCTACGACCAAAAATTTGCGCAACGTGTTGACGGCATCGACGTGCTGGTAAGTGGACATACCCACAACGCGGTTTTCGATCCTGTGATCTGGAATAACACGATCATATATGAAGCTGGGGCACATGCAGAATTTGTCGCCAGTCTTGACGTCGAGGTGAAGGATAAAGTAATCAAGAAATTTAACTTTCAACTGACTAAAGTCAATCCGGACTTTGTTGCAGCGGATCCGATTATTGAAAAACTGGTCGATGCGGCCTACGCACCTTATGAAGAAATACTAGGTACCGAGATAGGGCGCGCAGAGGGCGTTTTTTACCGTCGTGATTACTGGCAAAGTACGTTGGGTAATTTAATTACCGATGCGTTGAGGGCCAGGATGGGTGCTGACATCAGTTTGTTTCCCGCCTGGCGATACGGTGCGACCTTGATGCCTGGGTCGATTACGATTGAAGACGTTTACAATATTATCCCCACCGGTGGCCAGGTGGTTACCTACGACATGTCAGGTAAGCAAATTAAAGTTTTACTTGAAAATGTTATGGACTCGGTTGTCAGCATTGACCCTTATACGCGAGTTGGCGGTGATATGATTCGTTTTTCGGGAGTTAAAATCGTTTACGATCTTGGCAATCAAAGTGGCGAAAGAATCATATCTATGACTACCTCGAACGACGAGCCATTTGAGGCCGATCGAAAATATTCAATCGCCGCGGTCAATACCCGCTTTCAGAATAACCCGCTGTTTGGCGCTACCGATGTTCAGAATACGGACAAGGTTTTTGCCGAAGAGTTGATTGAATACATTAAACAGAACTCGCCGATCAAGGCGGCGCTGGACGACAGAATTACCCCTCGACAGGATGGTGGATAAATACCAACTGTCGGCGAATCAAATGAATAGTTATATTCGGGAGAAAAATGATGGCAATTACAGTGAAACCCCCAAGAATGCGAGTCGGAAGACGCATCAGAAAAGATGAAAACTTCAAGGTCAAGGTTCGATTCGAGCACCCGTCATTTACCGGGCTGGGTCAGGTCGATATGGAAACCAACCCTATGTTTAATCGCGCTATTCCGGTGACTTTTATCCGCAATATGCTGGTGTACTACGGTGAAGACCTGGTGAGCCGGTTCAACATGACCTCGGCAATTGCCGATAACCCGTTGTTCACATTCAAGTTAAAAGCGGTAAAGGAAGAGCCCGTTCGTGTTGTTTTTATCAATAATCTGGGCGAGCGCTGGGAAGCCTCTAAAAAGATCAAGTTTTCAGCTTGAGCAGTTAATCAAAATCAATTGAACTGTCCAAAAGTAACCGAGGTCCGAATTAAATGACGAAGAAAATATTGCCTTTCAAAATAATGCTGTTGGTAGCGTTGTTTTGGGTCAGTACTGGCAGCAATGCTGCGATATCGATTGAAACTTTCAAA
>QIJI01000296.1 GCA_003231795.1 Gammaproteobacteria bacterium | reverse complement strand
TCGAAAAAACAGGTTGCTATTGATTCAGAACTGTCTATTATTCTTCGCCATAAGCCGTTTGGGTCAGGGGTATGTGCATGCGCATCCCGGATCAAGCAGTTTATTTATTTAGCACAAACTAATAACTACTTAAGGGTAATTACTCATGAAATTTAAAACCTCTGCAATTGCACTCGCAGTAGCCGGCACAATTGCCGCTCCTGTAGCAGTCCAAGCTGGCGCTGAAGAAGTTTACGCGTCTGCTCGTGTTGGTCTCTGGAATGTTGATACCGGTGGCCAAAGCGATCTGGAAGTACGTAGCTTTTCATCCCGCTTCGGCGCGAAGGGCGAAACTGATCTCGGCAACGGTATGACCGGTTTCGGTCGTTACGAGTGGAACGCTGACATGAACTCAGGTGCATCTCTGAGTCTTCGTCATCGTTATGTTGGTCTGAAAGGCGACTTCGGTTCTGTACTGATTGGCCAGACTTACCAGACTTTCTACAACTTCGTGGTTGGACCCAACGATAACCCATGGTGGCATTCAGGTTACAACATGGTTAGCTACACGGGCCGTACTGGCGACTCCATTACTTACGCAGGCAGCTCAGGCGCAGTTGCGTTTGGTGTTACTGGTGTATTCACTCCGGACGCTGACGAAGATGCTCCTGATGAAACTCAACTCGGTGTCAGCTTCGGTATTGGCGACATGACTCTGGGTGCTGCGGTAAGATCTTTCGCTGCTGACGGCGCAGAAGACATCGTAGGTGTTGTTCTGACCGGCATTTCCGCTGGCGACATCGGAATTGGCCTTGGTTTTCAAACTCAAGACGATGACACCAGCTTCCTGGCTAACATCGGAATTGGAAGTGCATACGTCCACATCGAGCAGAGAAGTGTTGACTCTGATGACACTGATCGGCTAGGCATCACGCTGGGTTACACTCAAAGTCTCGGACGCAAGACTACCGCGTACTACGAGTTCTTTACTCTGGATAATGATACAGGCAACTCAGATGACGACGTAACTCGCATCATGGGTGTTCTGAAGTACGACATTATCTAAGTCTGGATAAGTCATGCAGTACTTAAAGGGCTCCTTCGGGAGCCCTTTTTTATGCACTCAAAGAGCCCGTCATTCCGGACAGCGTTTTTTGCTGATCCGGAATCCAGGTATTTCAACGGTTTACTTGATACCGGCCTACGCCGGCATGACGGATTTTAGTTAACGGGACAGTAGTGACTAGTTAACGCTTTCCGGGTCGCCAGAATTCAAGGCGTCGATACTTGAAGGCAAGCTGGCTGCCCAACACTTCTTTTGCTTTCCAGGTTCGGTCGCGTAATTTTGGGCCGAGTTGATGCAGATTCGGAATGCCATAGGCCGCGCCATCATTTTCGGTGATTTCCTTTTCGATACTATCGTAATAATGTTTTTTCCCATCCGCCCAAACTGCCATTTCGGGAATTTCGAGAAACTCGTAGATCCGTTTCAGCACTGCGTCAGGGTTTTTAACCAGGTCTACCCGTTCAACCAGTAGCAAATTCTTGCGATTCTTGCCTTGCCAGGTCTTTTTGAGATTTTCATAACACCAGCCAACGCTGGTGCCGATCCTGGGGTCCATCAAAGCCAGGCAACGGTTTTCGTCGCTGGGTACCAACCTCTGCGTTTGCAGATACTCATCGATATAGGAGACATAATCGGGGTTGGATCGAATCAACATGATAAACGAAGCCAGACAGTCGATGATGTTATCGACGGTACAGATTACCTTCATTTCTTCGCCCAGAATTTCACGCGTCGAATTGATCGGATCGCTCATATGCCAGGCCCAGGACTTATCGATAATGCAGGGTTCCGGGCGGTGCTGATACAGGCCTTCGCGTATACCACGCCAGACATTGGGTAATTGCTCGGGATGTTTATAGGCTCGGAGGGTTACGGTGTCGCTGCGCCATTTAATCAGAACTTCACCGATTATTTCGCTTAATGGAGACGCCGGAGAAACGTGAATATTTTCATTTTGATTTAATATCTCACCCAGCACGGTACTTCCGGTGCGTGGCAAACCGGCCAGGTAAAAGAATTTGTGTCGATCCATCTGGCTGCTTCAAGAGGAAAATAAAACGAACTTCGAGCATATCATTGCATCATATATTAGTCACCAGAGACGGGCGTAATGCGATAGAATCTGACCTGCATTAATTACTCGATATGTCATGAAACAACTTTTAGATTTTTTCCCCATTCTGTTATTTTTCATCCTCTACAAGTTCTACCTGGACTTGCCCGATGATTTTATTATCGTGATCAATAACCTGATTCCGATGATGCGCCTGACTCCGGGGGAAGCCAGCGATGCGATTTATCTGGCGACACTGGTGGCTATCATTGCCACACTAATTCAGGTAACCCTGACTGCGGTCATTATGAAAAAAGTCGAGAAGATGCCAATCATTACACTGGTTCTTTTACTGGTGTTTGGCGGTGCAACACTGGCTTTAAAAGATCCGCTGTTCATTCAATGGAAACCCACAGTTATTAACTGGTTATTCGGGGTCGTATTTCTGGGCAGCCAGTTTATTGGTGCAAAACCTCTGGTACAGCGCATGATGGCCCAGGCCATCGAAATTGAAGACCCTCGCGTCTGGTTACAGCTCAATCTTTCCTGGGTCGGATTTTTTCTGGTTGCAGGAATCGCCAATATGATCGTGGCGCCGGAAATCGATCCATTCGGATTTCAATTCAGCGAAGATACCTGGGTTGATTTCAAGTTATTCGGCCTGATGGGCATGACCATAGCATTCGTCATTGCACAGGCTTTTTTTCTGGCAAAATACCTGCCCGAAACCGATAAAGAAACCAGTTGATGTTATATAGCATTGTTGGTATCGACCGTGAAAACAGTCTTGATGCGCGTATGTCGGTACGCGCGAACCACGTGGATCGCCTGAATCAGCTCAAGCAACAGGGTCGTCTGATAATTGCCGGCCCGAACCCGGCAATCGACAGCGATGATCCGGGAGAGGCAGGTTTCAGCGGTAGTATAATTATTGCAGAGTTTGATTCATTGTCCGCCGCACAGACCTGGGCAGACGCGGACCCCTATATTGAGTCTGGTGCTTACGCCTCAGTATCGGTAAAGCCGTTCAGGAAAGTTTTGCCTTAGGAGCCTGTCGGACTTAGAATAAATCTACTGCGGAAAAGTCATTTTGGTCAGATTTTTTGATCCAATTCGTTGAATAGAACGACTATTCGCCTCATCCGATCAAAAAATCTGACTCAAAATGACTTTCCCTCGCTACGATTATCTAAATCCGACAGACTCCTAGGAGCCTGCTAAAGGAATTACAGATATTTGCTTGGGCTTTCGAGTTGATCGCTGATTTCACGCAGCAACATATCTTCCGATTCAATACGTTCGGCTAATGCTTCGCCGATTGATGACAGATCGCGATAGAGATTGACGAGACTTTCGGGTTCATCAACGCCTTCATACTTGTCGTTAAAGTCGACAAATAGCTGGGTAGTTTCTGATATGGTCGGGTAAACCCGGTCGGCAACCATCTGGATATTGCCGCGCCGTTCCTTGCCATCAACAATCCTCTCGTAAATCTCGAAATGCCCTAACGCAGTGTAATCAACCAGGCGCTGATTAAAACCGCGCAAATTCTCGATAACCGCATCAGAAGGCACATCGCTGGCTTCAAGTTCGGCAAGCTCACACATGCCTACCAGCACCTGTTGGCGTTCATCCAGCAGCGAATTGATGGTTTGAGATTGACGCGTACGTCGATTTTCTTCGGCCGAAATTTTTTCAGCTATCTGGGCAATCTTGTCTATCTGCGAATCACTCACGGGCTTCCTCTTGGCTGTTTCTGCCAATATTTTCTTGATCAGGTTACAACCTGTATATTATGCGGCTGAAAACCGGCAGCGTAAACCACCCATATCGCCTGAGTTGAACTATTTTTGCTAAACTGAATTGATTTACAAGGGACTATACGAACGTGAGCGAATCGTTTGAAAGTAAGCTAACCCGACTTGAAATGCTGTATGCCGAACAGGATTACACGATTCAGACCTTAAATGAAGTGGTTGCTCAGCAGGACACGGAAATTTCGATGCTGCATTTGAACATTGAAAAAATCAAAGATCAGTTACAAATGCTGAATTCTGAGTTGTCGAGCAATATTGACCCGATTGTTGAAAAGCCGCCCCACTATTGACTTCCTCCGACGCCAGCCTCGATTTGTTACCCGGCACAAAATTTACACACCACGATAAAATTCAGCTTAGTTGCAATGCGCAAGGGGTTGAAGTCAGCCTGCTACAATCCGGCCTTGGGTTTGAACATAGCTTTTTAACCGGCTCGCTTGCAAAACGGGCAACTCAACCCGGACAGGCTATTGTCAAGGCCTGCAACAACAAACAACGAAGTATCCATCGAGTTCTCGATTTAACCGGGGGATGGGGAGTTGATGGTTTTACACTCGCCAATCATGGTCAGCAAGTTACCATGCTGGAACACAACCCGCTCGTCTATTCTATCGTTGCTTACTCGCTCCAACGATTCGAATTAGACCAATATGGCGAGTTTTCATCGCTGCGAATTGAACGGGTCAACGCAGTTGATTACCTGGATACACCCGATATAGCCGGGAATTTCGATTGTATTTATCTTGACCCGATGTTTGCGGCACATAAATCGAGCGCCAAACCGGCCAAGGAGATGCAAATATTGCAGGCGATCACCGACAATCTCGATATCGAGTCGGCTTTTAAACGGGCTTTACAGGTTGCGACCCGCCGAGTTGTTGTAAAACGGCCATTGAAAGCGCCTG
>QIJI01000331.1 GCA_003231795.1 Gammaproteobacteria bacterium | reverse complement strand
CGAAAAAGCGCAGTTTACACGGTGTAAATGAGCATTTTGAGCCAATTTTTAACGCTGCCATGGGCCGCATGAGACTTTTTCAACAGCCTGCCAGGGTTTGATCAATAACAACAGGGATTCTCCATGAGTGATAGCGATATCTATGCTGCCCCCGAGGCCGACCTTTCGTATATGGGTTCATCCGAACGCAGTGGTGGAAACGTCGATGATGCCGTTGTCGGTAATATAGAAGTCAATATGCTTGAAACGCTGGGTGAGGCCTGGCGCGGAATGAAGGGATTTAAACTCAAATGTCTTATCGCACTGGTCCTCTATATTCTGGTGTTTATAGGCGTTGGATTTCTGTCCGGATTTTTAATTGGTGTTCTCGCGGCAACCGGCGCCGACGAAAGCGTGATTGTGGTATTGGGTTTCGTGGTGCAACTGGTGATTACCGTCGTAGCATTGCCAATGGGTGTCGCGATAATGATCATGGCCATGCGCCATCAGCACGAGAAGTCTGTATCCGCGGGTGAGATATTCCGGCATTTCGGTGCCATTTTCAGTCTCATGTTAGCTTATATTTTACAGATGATTCTGATCATAATTGGACTGGTCTTGCTGGTACTACCGGGAATATATCTGATGTTCGCCTATATGTACGCGATGCCGCTAATCGTTGAAAAGAAAATGTCAGTCTGGCAGGCCCTGGAGACCTCGCGTAAGGCGATAACCCGGATCTGGTTTCGTTTTTTCGGATTACTTATGTTGCTATTGCTGATCAACATGCTCGGTATTTTAACGCTCGGAATCGCGTGGATCTGGACCGCTCCTTGGTCAGTGCTCGCAATGTCGATGGTATACGTTAAAATGTTCGGCGCCGAAGCGCGTACGCTCGCCGAATAAGGAATTTATGTGCTGGACACACGTTACCGTGTTGAAATTCCGGGTGGTATCAAACTAGAAGCCCAGGTCGTTGGACCGATTCCGCGATTCTTCGCGTTCGCAATCGATCTGGTTATCCGTGGCATCCTCCTTTTCGTATTGTCTCTACTGTCGATTCCGTTCGGTGCCTTCGGTCTGGGCGGTGGTTTTTTTCTTATCCTGCTGTTTTTAATCGAGTGGTTTTATCCGGTTCTGTTCGAAGTCTTTAACCGCGGCCAGACGCCGGGTAAAAAAGTGCTCGGCATATCAGTTATCAATGACGATTTAACTCCGGTAACGCTGGGTACTTCGATGGTTCGCAATTTATTGCGTACGGTCGACTTTCTGCCATTGTTTTACCTGACCGGCCTGATAGCCATGGTTTCAAATCGGCGCTTTCAAAGGCTCGGTGATATGGCCGCCGGAACCCTGGTGATCAGCGTGCGCGAATCGGCCAGGGCAGCCGCAGTAGGGAATATCGTACCGCTGGCACCAGCAACTACGCTATTGCGCGCTGAGCAGACATCGATTATCGAATTTCTGCACCGCAGCAAGCAGTTATCGGAACCGCGCCAGCATGAACTGGCCAGCATCCTCGATGGCATCACCCATCAAAAACACGAAAACGGGGTGGATCGGCTGCACCGTATCGGTGCCTGGTTCCTGGGGGTTCGATGAAACAACAGCTATTCGAGCAACGCCACCAGCAGGCCTGGCTCAGAATCGAGGAATCACTGGAAAAGCCTATAGGAAACAACAGCAAAATTCTGGCGCAACACTACCTGATTTTATGCCAGCATCTCGCGCTTGCGCAGGAGCGATTGTATGACAGCGCTTTGACCGAGCGCCTGAACAACCTGGTATTAAGAGTTTACCGCGAGCTCTACAAATACCGCTCGGAAACAAGGCTTAACGCATATGCTTTTTTTGTGCGCGACTTTCCGCTCGCAATTTACCGCCACCGATATTTTATTGCGGTCGCTTTCCTGGTGTTTGTATTGCCCGGTCTGTTTGCGGGTAGCTGGACTTACTTCGATGAAGAGGCGGTATATACCGTACTCGACGCCCCCCAGGTTCGAGATGTGGAGCGAATGTATGATCCAGCGGCGCGCAAACTCGGGCGTGTGCGCACGTCTGAAACCGATATCTTCATGTTTGGTTTTTATATCAAGAACAACATCAGCATCGCCTTCCGCTCTTTTGCGGGTGGTATGCTGGCAGGCATCGGCACCCTGCTGGTGCTGTTTTTTAATGGCCTGTTTATCGGTAGTATCGCAGGCCATCTGACCCGGCTCGATTTTGTCGATACTTTTTATCCATTCGTGATCGGACATGGTGCCTTTGAATTGACCGCCATTGTATTCAGTGGCGCTGCCGGTTTCAGGCTCGCATATGCGATTTTGAATCCGGGTCAATTCTCGCGCCTGAATGCATTACGACAGGCTGGTGTTGATGTGATCCCGATGCTCTACGGTATTTTCCTGATGCTTGTTATCGCTGCATTTGTGGAAGCCTTCTGGTCATCCAATGCGAGTTTGCCGATATCCGTGAAATATACCGTGGGCGCTGTTTTGTGGGCGCTGGTTTTAATTTATTCCTGCTCAGGGCGTCGCTTTGAATCTCGATAAAATACAGGTCAGCGCGAGCATAAGATCCGGCTGGCAGGCGCTTGATCTCGGGTTTTTGATGGCACGAGCCTGGTGGAAACCTTTAACCGCTGCCAGTTTGTTACCGACTTTGCCGCTGTTCATTGTGTTGTTGATTCTTTTTCCGCAGGATCCTTTATGGGCGGCGATGATCGTTTGGTGGCTTAAACCTTTCTGGGAACGATTGCCGTTGTTTGTCGCCAGCCGTTTGTTGTTCCAGGAATCAGCGGGGACAGTGTCAAGCATGAAATCGCTGGTACTCAAGGATAGTCTGCCCTGGTTACTGTGGCGGCGCTTCTCGGTACAGCGTGCCTTCGATGCACCGGTTACTGTACTGGAAGGTCTCAAAGGTGCACAACGGCGCAATCGGATTCGGGTGTTACATGGCAAGTACAGCGATGTTGCGCTCGGCAATCAGTTCGTCTGTTTTTGTTTCGAATTACTGCTTTTTTTCGGAATTATAATTTTGATTGACTTTTTTACGCCCGAAAAAATGGGTCTGGAGTTATACAATTCCTTCAATGAGCTATCCCTGGTCGGTGAATGGATATATACGCTGTCGGCTTTTGGCGCAATGATACTGGTGATTCCATTTCACGTGATGGCTGGGTTTGCGCTCTATCTGAATCGGCGAATCGAACTCGAAGCCTGGGATATCGAAATCAGTTTTCGTAATCTCGCCAGCCGCAAGCAAAACGCAATCCAACGCGCCACGGGTATCGTGTCTATGCTATTGCTGGTTGGCCTGATTGGCATAATGCACCCCGACCCGGCCAGCGCCGCAGTCCGGCACAACCAGGAATCGGCTGCCGAATTGATCAATGAAGTCATGGCGGGAGCCGACTACGGGCAGGAAAAAACGGTACGTAAATGGCGTTTTAAAGAGTGGGGCGAGGAAAACGAGGAAAACGAGGAGAGCAGTTTTCCGCAATGGATGATCGAATTTCTGCAGTGGTGGGAAGAAAACGTCGACCGGGGTGATGGGCTGGGTAGTGCCGCCGACTGGCTCAAGATTCTACTGATCGTTGTTTTTGTGGGTTTGCTGTTATACCTGTTGAGGCGTTATCGAGGTCCGCTTGGCAGCCTGATCGGGGGTAAAGCGGTGGAGGCACCACCACAGGTTTTATTCGGTCTTGATGTAAGTCCCGAAAGTCTGCCTGCCGATGTGCCTGTGCAGGTCATGGAATTATGGGGCCAGGGTAATGTTCGCGAGGCACTCGGACTGCTTTATCGAGCCTCGTTGTCTCGTCTGATTGACAAACACAAGCTGGCCTTTCGCGCCAGCCATACCGAGGCGGAATGTGCGCAATTGGTGCGCGAACAGGGCATTGTGTCGCTGAGTGAATACTTTACCCAACTAACCCGGGTGTGGCGGCGTCTCGCGTATGGTCATCAACAACCGCCGTTGGAAATGGTTGAGCTGCTGTGCAAAACCTGGCGTCAGGAGTTATCCGATGAACCTGTCTAGCCCACATTTCTCGCCTAAAACGGTACTGGGGGTGACCTTTATCGCGCTGGTTGCCTGGGCGCTGTACGTCAGCATCGAATTTTACGACGAAACAGTGACTTCGAGCTGGAGCCGCGAGGCAACTCGAAATCCTTATCTGGCGGCGCAGCAATTTATGAAACGCAGTGATATCGATATTGTCGATGCTGACAGTCTGATCAAGCTCGATACCCTCGAAGGGGTAGGCACGTTGTTCATCGGCGAGGCCAATCAGGTGCAGAGCCCGCGGCAATTGAAACAGGTGCTGAGCTGGCTCGAAAGCGGGGGCCATATTATAGTTGCCGCGAATTCGGTGGCGCATGACGATGATCTGTTGTTGCAGGAGTTCGACGTGAAAGTGAATTGGCGTGATGTCGAAGACGAACAGGAAAACGAAAACGAGGAACAGCCGCTGAGTGAAACCTTGCGTGAGTACAACCGTCAGATCGAGCAGGGCAAAACACGCGAACAGGCCACCGCGTCTTTAAATGACAAAGAAGAGACACTGACCCTGGTTGAATTTAGTGGCGACATAGGTGATCTCGAAATCGAATTCGACGTCAGCAAAGTGTTAACGCATCCCTATATATCCGGTTCCGGCTACGATACCGACAAGGCACAGCCGACCAGTTGGTCTTACTCCGACGCGGGCATTCATCTGATGCAGTTCGATGTCGGTAATGGGCTGCTGACGTTTATTTCGGATCCCGGTATCTGGACCTCGTATCACATCGAAGATCGCGATCACGCATACCTGTTGTGGAATCTGAGTTCGATTGACGGGAGTTTTGCGGTGT
>QIJI01000289.1 GCA_003231795.1 Gammaproteobacteria bacterium | reverse complement strand
CGATGAACAACATGAATTGTCGGGTCGTGCCAAAGATATGGGTTCGGCAGCAGTAGCGATCGCGATACTACTGATGACAATGGTCTGGCTCCTGGTGTTATTCGTTGACTAGTTATTCGACCATCAGGATCGGAGGGTTAGCAGTACAGCATCCAGTTTGAACAGCGGTTCACGACAACTGAATCCCTCGCAAATCCACGCTGCTACCGGTTCATCCGATTGCTTCAGCGCTATAGCTTGAGGCAGGTCAACCAGGTCGTCTGCAATAAAGTAGGCCGACTGGTCAGGCTTTAGCAGGGGTAATATCTGATCGCGCCACGAGTTCAGCTTATCCCGGTCACCGCGTATTATGATCTGGAAGGGTGGCTGACTGATTTCTTCAAGCAGGGCGACAAATCCGGCTGCATGGAAAGCTGTCTGATTGACATTATCGGCAACCGATTGCAACGCTCGTTCGGCGCTGTTGCTGTAATCCTGATTGCCAATCAGTAATCCCAGACGATGCAGTGCCAGAGCCGCGACTGCATTTCCGCTCGGCATGGCTTCATCCTGCCAGGATTTGGGCCGCTGAATCAGGGTTTCGTGGTCGCTCGCGGTAAAGAAAAATCCCCCATGATTTACGTCCTCAAAATACTCGATTAAGTGGTCTGCCAGGTTGATGGAAAAATCCAGCAATTCGCTATCCCAGCGAAACTGCAAACAGTCCAGGCTGCCCTGTAACAAATGGGCATAGTCGTCGAGGTAGGCAGGTAATTCTTTTCCATTTTTCGGACTTAATGCGAGCAGGCGATCCCGCCAACATTCTGCTTTGATCGACATCAGGCACTGTTGCGCCAATTTGAAATAGTCTTCGCGCATGAATACCCGGGCTGCGCTTGCGAGTCCGCGAATCGCCAACCCGTTCCAACTGGTCAGCACCTTGTCATCAAGTCCCGGCCGAATTCGGGTATTGCGTTGTGTCAGTAACTGTTGGCGCGCTCGGGCATGACAGGCCTGGTAGGTATCCGCATCAAGACCGAATTGTTCGGTTATCTCGGTCACGCTATGGTATCCGTGCAGGTGCCATTCGCCTTCAAAATTTGCCGCTTGATCAAGCCCGAAACGATAGGCAAATGCGGTAAAAACATCTTGGCCAATGATCTGCTCAACCTGATCCGGATCCCAGAGGTAAAATTTACCTTCAACGCCCTCGGAATCCGCATCCAGAGCCGCGTAGAAAGTGCCGCTTTCGGAGCGCATTTCATTTTCGAGCCAGCGAGTAATACCTTCTACCGCTTCTGCATAAATCGGATTCGGACTCTGGCGAAAAGCCGCTGCAAATACCAGCAGTAGTTGACCATTGTCATAAAGCATTTTCTCGAAATGAGGGATCATCCATTTATCGTCTACCGAGTAACGATAAAAACCACCTGCGAGATGGTCCTGAATCCCGCCCATGGCGATTTTCTGCAGGCTGAAATGGATCGCCTGATAGTGCGGATCATGCGGTGGTTTTGCCGAGGCTCGTCGTACCGCCTGCATTAAAATAGCGGGCTGCGGAAATTTAGGCGCCTGGCCGAAACCGCCGAAATCACTGTCGTGAGCCTTTAGCATCTGGGCATCAAAGTTCGCGAATGCACTGCTGTTGGCGGCCTGCTGGTTTTGATTTTCGCGCATTTCGATTTCAATCAGTGCCTGCTGGATTGCTTCGCCCTGCTGTTTAATTTTGTCCGGTTCCTGTTCAAAAATTTCAGCGATACGCTGCAATAAATCGTTGAACGCGATCATCCCGTGCCGTGGCTGATCCGGAAAATAGGTACCCCCGAAAAAAGGCAGATGATCGTCGGGTGACAAAAACATGGTTAATGGCCAGCCACCGGCGCGGCGCGCGATCAACTGGTGTGCCGTCTGATAAATCCGATCAATATCAGGTCGCTCTTCGCGATCTACCTTAATATTGACGAAGCGCCGATTCATGATTGCGGCGGTTTCTTCATTCTCGAAGGATTCATGCGCCATCACATGACACCAGTGGCAGGCGGAGTAGCCGATGGATAGCAAAATAGGTTTTTTTTGTTGCCGGGCCAGTGCTAGCGTCTGCTGCGACCAGGGCAACCAGTCCACCGGGTTGTCGGCGTGTTGTCGCAAGTAAGGGCTGCTTTCCTGCGCCAGTGCATTTGGCATTTAGTACTCCTGCATTCAGTTATTTCCGTGCAATAATAACACCCCGTTCTGTGATACTGATATTGTCCAATGATAGCCTACCCAACGATAGATCCGGTTGCAATCGCGCTCGGACCAATTAAGGTCTACTGGTATGGATTGATGTACCTGCTTGCCTTTTCAAGTGCCTGGTGGTTGGGAAAACGGCGTGCCCAACAACATCCCGGTCTGATTAAACCGGAGCAGGTTGATGATCTTATCTTCTACGGCGCGTTGGGCGTTATCCTGGGTGGCCGTATTGGTTCGGTCTTATTTTATAATTTCGACAGTTTCCTGCAAAACCCGATTTATCTGTTCAAAATCTGGGAAGGCGGCATGTCATTTCATGGCGGCTTTATCGGTGTACTGGTGGCAATGGAGATTTATCGGCGCAAACTGGGTTGTCGCTTCTTTGAACTGACCGATTTTATTGCACCGCTGGTACCCCTGGGGCTGGCAGCCGGTCGCTTCGGCAACTTCCTCAATGCCGAGTTGTGGGGCGCTCCCGGGAAGGTACCCTGGGCGATGAAATTATCCTGTGAACAGTTTCCTCCCGATCGTTACATTGATTACGCCGGCCCGCTTTGTTTCAGCGCGCGTCATCCAACCCAGTTATATGAAATGTTATTGGAAGGCCTGCTTCTGTTCGCTGTTTTATGGTATTTGTCGAGGAAGCCGCAGCCAATGATGACCCTTTCCGGGTACTTTGCACTGCTATATGGCATAGGTCGCAGCCTGGTCGAATTGATTCGTTTACCCGATGCGCATGTCGGTTATTTACTGGGTACGGACTGGTTGACTCGAGGCATGGTATTATCGCTACCAATGATTATAGCGGGGATCATCCTGCTGGTTCTGGCGCAAAGAGAAGGTAAACGTGCGGCAATATCTTGATCTGATGTCTCATGTGCTCGACAACGGGAGCGAGAAAAGAGATCGCACCGGGACCGGGACTCTGTCTGTTTTTGGTTACCAGCTACGATTCGACCTGTCGCAGGGATTTCCGTTAATTACCACCAAGAAACTACATTTGCACTCAATCATCCACGAATTGCTGTGGTTTTTACAGGGCGATACCAACATTGCCTATCTCAGGGAAAACAAGGTCAGAATCTGGGATGAATGGGCCGACGAAGATGGAAATCTCGGGCCTGTTTATGGGGCTCAATGGCGTTCCTGGCGCTCTGCCGATGGGCGAGTGGTCGATCAAATTGAGCAATTAATCGAAAACATCAAGACCAACCCGGACTCCCGGCGCCTGATTGTCAGTGCCTGGAATGTTGGGGAGATTGAAAATATGGCATTGCCACCCTGCCATGCATTTTTTCAGTTTTACGTTGCCGATGGCCGCCTGTCCTGTCAGTTGTATCAACGTAGCGCCGATATTTTTCTCGGTGTGCCGTTTAATATTGCTTCTTACGCGTTACTGGTTTTGATGGTGGCCCAGGCAACCGATTTGAAACCCGGAGATTTCGTACATACGCTGGGAGATGCGCACCTGTATACGAATCATCTGTCTCAGGCCCGCCTGCAGTTATCGCGCCAACCTTACCCACTACCGACGATGCAATTGAACCCGGATGTGAAAGAGTTACTGGAATTTCGCTTCGAAGACTTTAACCTGACGCAGTATCAGTTTCACGATCACATCAAGGCGGCGGTCGCGGTATGATGATGCCCGGGAGCCTGTCAGGCTCCTGGTAAAAATAATACGCAGGACGAGCATATGAACGAAGCAGATATGAACAGCATTAAGGTAGATGTCGAGACCCGGTATATAGAAGAACAATCAAATCCGGAGCAAAACTTCTACGTTTTCGCTTATACCATCACTATTCAAAATGACGGAAACCAGGGCGCCCAGTTGCTTACCCGGCACTGGGTTATCACCGACTCCAATCAAAAGGTGCAGGAGGTTCGTGGAGATGGTGTCGTGGGTGAACAACCGATGCTGAAACCGGGAGAACAATTTGTATATACCTCGGGCACCATGCTGGAAACTTCGGTTGGCACCATGAAAGGAAGCTATCAAATGGTTGCCGACGATGGTTCGCGTTTTGATGCGACTATCGATGAGTTTGTGTTGTCGACTCCCAGAGTACTTCATTAGAGCTACCCTTAAGTTGATAAAGTGGCTATTTACGCAATAGGCGATTTGCAGGGTTGCTACGATGAGCTCTGCCGATTACTCGACAAGATATTATTTGATCCGAATCAGGACCGGCTCTGGTTCTGTGGCGACCTGGTCAACCGTGGGCCCGACTCGCTAAAAGCCCTCAGCTTCGTTAAGTCACTGGGAGACAGCGCGGTTACCGTGCTCGGTAACCACGACCTGCATTTACTGGCGCTGCACCACGGTGTTAACAAAGTACGTGATAGCGGTAGCCTGCAGGATATTCTGGGTCACCCGGACAGGGATGAACTGATGCACTGGTTGCAACGCCAGCCCTTGTTGCACTATGACAAAATGCATCGTGCCCTGCTGGTGCATGCCGGTATTCACCCCGACTGGGGGTTGAGCAAATCGAAAAAGCTGGCGCGAGAAGTTGAAGCGGCAATTCAGGGAAAAGGGGCATTGAAATTTTTTCGGGGCATGTATGGTAATGATCCGAATGTCTGGTCAGATGATCTCAAGGGGAATAAGCGATTACGTTGTATTAC
>QIJI01000347.1 GCA_003231795.1 Gammaproteobacteria bacterium | reverse complement strand
ACATTTTGTATGAAATTGGTCTGTCTGCACAAAAAAGCCGGGGTTTGCAAGACATCGACAACGCTGGCGACTTCGTTTAGCGGGGTATCTTCATGCACATCGGTAATAACCGGCAAATTCAGACTGCTACGTACTTTTTCCAGTATCGCCAGTCCTTTTTCGATCCCGAGACCGCGAAAACTGGAGCTGCTTGAGCGGTTGGCTTTATCGAAGGAGGATTTAAAAATAAACGGAATTCCGAGGGACTGACAAATTTGTTGCAGTTCGCCAGCAGTATCGAGTGCAAGCTGCTCAGATTCAATGACACATGGGCCCGCCATCAGGAATAGAGGTTGGTCCAGCCCCACCTCGAAATCGCAAAGTTTCATTTCGATTTCGCCTGGCTATTTGCCTGGCTATATTCAATCGCTGCCATGATAAAGCTGTTAAACAATGGATGACCTTCTCTGGGTTGCGAGGTGAACTCGGGATGAAACTGGCAGCCGATAAACCAGGGGTGATCGGATAACTCGATCATCTCCACCAGTTCGTTATCTATCGAAAGGCCTGAGATCACCAGCCCGGCGTCCTGCAGTTGCTGTAAATAATTGTTGTTGAATTCGTAACGATGACGATGTCGCTCACTTACATCGACACTGCCATAAGCCCGGCGGGCGAGCGTTCCCGGGACCAACTTGCAGGTTTGCGCGCCGAGTCGCATGGTACCACCCAGATCGGTATTTTCATCGCGGGTTTCAACTGAACCTTCCCGGTCCAGCCACTCGGTAACCAGCGCAATCACCGGGTCCGGAGTCTTCGGATTGAATTCCGAACTATGTGCCTTGCTCAACCCAAGTACGTTACGTGCGAATTCGATGACTGCGACCTGCATCCCCAAACAGATGCCCAGATATGGAATGTTGTTGGTACGGGCATAGTTAGCAGTCGCTATTTTACCTTCAATGCCACGACTCCCGAATCCACCTGGAACCAGGATTGCATCGAGGCCCTTGAGCGCATCGGTGCCGTTTTCTTCGATACTGTCGGAATCGATCTTGATAATATTAACCCGGGTGCGAGTATGCACACCGGCATGATCAAGCGATTCGTTGAGTGATTTGTAAGCGTCGGTATGATCGACATACTTGCCGACAAAACCGATCGACACTTCTTGTTCGGGATTTACCAACGCATCGACTACTTTGTCCCAGTCAGACAAATCAGCCTGGGGCAGATCCAAATTGAAATGTTTGCTGACAATATTATCGAGTCCCTGCTCGTTCAGTTCGCGCGGGATTTTGTAGATATGATCGACGTCCGTGTTAAAGATGACGGCTTCTTCAGCGACATTGGTAAACAGCGCAATCTTGCGCCTCTCTTCCTCCGGAATTGGACGATCGGCGCGGCACAACAGGATGTCAGGTTGAATCCCGATTGAACGCAATTCTTTGACTGAGTGCTGAGTCGGCTTGGTTTTAAGTTCACCAGCCGCCGGTAGGTAGGGTATCAAAGTCAGATGTATATAGAGCACATTGTCATGCCCGAGTTCAAATCCCATCTGACGAATTGCCTCCATGAAAGGCAACGACTCAATATCACCCACGGTTCCGCCGATTTCAACCATTACAACATCGGCTTCATTGGTGCTGCTAAGCACCGATTTTTTTATTTCATCGGTGATATGGGGAATAACCTGAACCGTGGCACCGAGATAGTCACCCCGTCGTTCTTTGGCGATTACATTTTCATAAATGCGACCGGTGGTGTAATTGCTGCGCTTCGAACATCGTATCCCGACAAATCGCTCGTAGTGGCCAAGATCGAGATCCGTTTCGGCACCATCGTCGGTAACGTAAACCTCGCCATGCTGGAAAGGACTCATGGTTCCCGGGTCGACGTTGATATAGGGGTCCAGCTTGATCATGTTGATACTGAGGCCGCGCGCCTGCAGTAGCGCTCCCAGCGAAGCAGATGCAATGCCCTTGCCCAGTGATGACACAACACCACCGGTAATAAAGATAAATCGGCTCATATACTCCAGGATTCCAAGCAACGTGGCTACGTCGATTGGGCCGAAACAATAGCAGAATCATATTTTGAAGACAATCGAAGTAAGCAGTCTGAGGCAAATTTCACTCAAAATAGTGCTCAACTTCTTCATCTTGCTACCGATAAAGATTACAGATCGGAAGCAAACCCTAACGCCCCTGTGGATATCGACCAATGCGAGCACTAATTATAGAAAATAATCCTTCGCATCGAGAGATGCTCGAGCATACTTTTGCTGAACAGGGATTCACCAATGACACCGGGGACAGTATCGAAAATGCTCGTTCACTTGTGGATGATACCGACTACGACATCATTTGTGTTAACCAGGAACTTAAGGATGGTCCTGGCGAAAGTTTTGTCGAGTATTGTAATCAGCATAGTCGTCAGAAAAAAACTCCGATATTGTTTCTGACCGAGAATCCCGATATCTCACCAGGAAATCTGCCGGTCAAAGTGGACGGCGTCATTCACGAATTGAATCTACAACAAATCCAGGATCAAATTGTTCGCTTCGTCGATCTCAACCTGGATTCGGTATTTTTTGAAGGTCGCATATTATTCGTCGAAGATGACGATGAAGTGGCTTCTGTCATTCTGACCCAACTCGAGGAAACCGGGTACCAGGTAACGCATTTTAAGACTGCTGACGAAGCCTGGCTCGAATTTGACAAGGTCAAGATATACGGTTCACATGCAGAGGCCTACGATCTGGTAATTACCGAAATAAATTTGCAAAGTGGAATGAATGGAGATGATCTGGTTAAGGGAATTCGCAGTTTTGAAGATGGTCGCGGTTTCATACCGATAATTGCGATCACCGAATACAACGACGACCAACGTCGTATTTCACTTTATCATCAGGGCGTGAATGACTTCCTGCCCAAACCAATCCTGCACGAAGAATTGCTGGTGCGAATCCATAACCTGATTACCAACAAGCGATTGCTCGACAAGGTGCATGATATTCGGCGTGAATTGTTTGCAATGGCTACCACCGATAAACTGACCGGCTGCCATAACCGCCACAGTTTGATGGAATTTTCAGACAAATTTATCTCACAGGCACTTCGGCACAAATATCCAATCAGTATGCTGGTCATAGATCTTGACCATTTCAAAGCGGTCAACGATACCCATGGGCATGCCGTGGGTGATATCGTGCTCGAGCTAACCGGCGGTTTGCTCAACCGCAGTTTTCGGGACGGTGATCTGGTGACCCGTTATGGGGGCGAAGAATTTGTTGTGCTATTGACGCACTGCGATGGCAAACACGCAATGGAAAAAGCTGACGAGGTAAGAGAAGCCATTGAAAACCTGAACCCGAATGGCCTGAAAATCACCACTAGTATAGGGGTTGCGTCTATCGAGGTCGGGTGTGAGCAGGATTTCGAGGCCCTGTTCCATGCCGGCGATGAGGGTGTTTACCAGGCCAAGAAGAATGGCCGCAATCAGGTTGTATTTGTAGGTATGGAGCAGAAGATTTCTGATAAATCAGAGGTTTCCTAACCCGGAAATTTCATAAATTTGTGCGAAGATCGCGCAGAACATTCATTTCACAAGGAAATTCCCGAAGAAGTCTCGTATCAATGATTGCGGGCGACTGAGGGAATATTCCTTGTGGAATCAATGGGCAAGCGAGGTCGTGCATAATTTATGAATTTTTCGGGTTAATTCCGGGGTTTTCGAGCCAGTACCACAGCACGGCGTGGTGCCGGCAGGCCTTCAACCGTTAAACCTGGATTATCCGGATCAAGGCACTGCTGCAGGGATTCGAATTGCATCCAGTCGGTTACCCGTTGCTCGTCGAGGGTTGTAGTCGATTCATCAACCACCCTGATTTCACCAAAGCCACAACGCTGCAACCAGATAACCAGTTCAGCTACCGACGGAATAAACCAGACGTTGCGCATCCTGGCATAACGGTCGGGGGGCACTAGTACCTGCCCCGCCCCGCCCTCGATAACCAGTGTTTCAAGACAAAGCTCACCACCGCTAACCAGACAATCTTTAAGCTGGTACAAATGATCAATGGGGCTTTTTCGATGGTACAGAATCCCCATCGAAAACACGTTATCAAATAGCTCTAGTTTTTCAGGCAGTGCTTCTACGCCAATAGGAAGAAGTCCGATGTCTTCACGCTGTATGTATCTTTGCAGCGCCTGGAACTGCATATTGAACAATACCGATGGTTCGATTCCGAGCACAAATTCTGGCGATTCAGCCAGCATACGCCAACAGTGATAACCATTACCGCAACCGACATCGAGAATTCGGGCGTTCTTCAGCGACGACAGATGTGGCCGTACCCGGTCCCATTTAAAGTCCGAACGCCATTCACAATCGACCCCAATATCTGCGATGCGATAGGGGCCCTTGCGCCACGGGATTAATTGCTTCAGGGTCTGCTCGAGGTTCCGCAGTTCATCACAATGGCCCTCAATAGTGACTTCCGCACGATCGAAATGAAAATTAGGTCGATTGATCTCGGGTAGTGCCTCGAGTGCTGCAGACCAACGATTGTAGTCACCATGATGGATAAGCCAGTCGCTACTTTCCTGCTCGAGCTGCTCGGCCCATCGCTCAAATCCCGAGCTGCGCAGGTAGGCAAATACTTGCGTCCAACTCATTACTTAATCGCCAGATAGGCACAAAAATTAAAACAGCGAAAACATTGATAGATTTCACTGAACCCAGCCAGTTTTAATCGCTGCAAATGAAGCTGCTCACTATCAGGGACCAACACATTTTCCAGTGCGGTGCGTTTCTGACTGATTTCAAGATCGCTATAACCCATCGACTTCTTGAATGCCTGGTATAACTGCACCATGCGCT
>QIJI01000136.1 GCA_003231795.1 Gammaproteobacteria bacterium | reverse complement strand
ATGTGCACGATATTATCGCTCATCTCGTGCTCACCCCAGGTGATGAAAATCTTTTGCCCGTCGATACAAGAGCGATCTCCATCCCGTGTTGCCCGGGCGTTTATGGCCGCCAGATCGGTCCCGGCCTGCGGTTCGGTTAGATTCATGGTACCGCTCCATTCACCGCTAACCATTCTGGACAGATACAGTCGTTTCATCGAATCGGTGGCATGCAACTCCATCGCCTCGATCGCGCCAGAGGTCAACAAAGGGCACAGCGCAAACGCCATGTTTGACGCATACCACATTTCAGCAACCGCCGAATGAATCAGGAAGGGCATGCCCTGCCCGCCATACTCGATTGACTTGCCGAGACCCTGCCAGCCGTTATCGACAAATTGTTGATAAGCTTCGGCATAACCCGGTGGGCTGATCACCACAGCATTCTCTACCCGAGAGCCATGTTCATCGCCGGGCTGATTCAACGGAGAAAATACTTCGCTGGCAAACACACCGGCCTGCTGCAGGATAGCCTCGACCAGATCGGGGCTCGCATCTTCAAAACCCGGCAATGCCGAAATCGATTCAAGATCAACCAGTTCGTTGATGACAAACCCCATATCCCGGGTGGGTGCCTGGTAATCGTTCATATAACTTCCTGGTCGTGAAAATGGACAAATTCCGACAGACAGGCTTTGTCGGGAACAATTTGATTCTCGGGCAAATCTGGATTCTCGTAACCAAACGATATGCCAAATAACAGTTTCATCTCGGGTTCGATGCCCAGTTCAGCACGCACCGAATTGGCGTCATAGCCCAAAATAGTTTGCGGGCAACTGGCCAGCCCATGCGATTGCATGGCTAACATCAAGTTCTGTGCATACATTCCAACATCCGCCGCTTCTCGAATTCCACACCAGTCGGGCATCAATACAAATACCGCATGCGGTGCGCCGAAAAATTCGATATTGCGTAAAAAAGCCTGTTTCTTGCCTTCACTGTCTTCGCGGGCAACCCCGAGCGCCTGGTACAAAAGAATACCGACATCCAGTTGTCGCTGACGGTAAACACCCTCGTATTTACCGTCGTAGGGAAAATCTTTCGAGAAATTTCCGCAACCGATAGTTTCGCTAAAAATCGCGGCAAGTCGATCGCGCTTTTCACCAGATACCACATGCAGCTGCCAGGGCTGGCTATTGCAATTGGACGGTGCCTGGGCCGCAGTTTCAAAAATCTTTTCGAGTAGCGACTGGCGAACCGGCCGTTCGAGAAAACCTCGAATCGAACGCCGTGAGCGCGTTAAGTGATCGAACATCTCCGCGATATTAGTTTGCTGGCTAATTGATTTCATCACTGCGACTAACGGTTGGTCATAACTTCTGAAGGTCATTTATACTACATTAATCGCAACATAATCATAGGACGCGCAAATATAAAAGAGACAAGCCAACCGAACACGATCTGGTAGCGGCAGGGAAAATAATCATGGTTACCCCGCCCGTTTGCGTAGCAAAGCTGTGGCAGCACGTGACACTGGCTCGCGCCCGAGGAAATCACTGATATAACTTCCGGCATCGAGTAATTTATCCATATCGATGCCGGTTTCGATAGCCATACCATCCAGCATGTAAACCACATCCTCGGTGGCAACATTACCGGTCGCGCCTTTGGCATAAGGACAGCCACCGAGTCCTGCAACCGAACTGTCGAATACCGCAACCCCGCATTGCAAAACAGCATGAATATTGGCCAGCGCCTGACCGTAGGTATCGTGAAAATGTGCCGCCAGTTGCGTCACCGGCACATGCCTTGAAACCTGTTCCACCATGTCCTGCGCCAGACCCGCGGTTCCGACACCGATGGTGTCGCCGAGGGAGATTTCGTAACAACCCTTGTCGTGTAATTTCTGCGCCAGCATTGAAACCGTATCGAGGGATACCTTGCCCTCATAGGGGCAACCCAGAACACAGGATATGTAACCGCGGATTTTAAGGTCATTCGCCTGCGCCTCATCGATAACCTGGTTGAACCGATCGATACTTTGCGCGATTGAACAATGGGTATTTTTTTGTGAAAAAGTCTCGCTGGTGGCGGCAAACAATGCAATTTCCCGGACCCCGGCCGCAATCGCCAGTTCGAGCCCTTTTAGATTGGGAACCAGCATCGGATAGGAAACACCAGCGGCTTTGTTTACCTGTTGAAAAACATCGGCACTGGTCGCCATTTGTGGCACCCATTTTGGTGACACGAAGGCGCCTGACTCGACTACCGGGAGCCCGGCATCAGCCAGCATTTCGATTAGCTTGATCTTAATTTCAGCCGGGACAGTTAGCGATTCGTTTTGCAGGCCATCGCGCGGCCCTACTTCAACTATTTTGACCTTGTTCGGCAATGACATGTTATTTGATCCAGTCCGGTTTACGTTTTGCAAAAATCACAGCTAGCCCTTCCCGTCCCTCGCTCGACATTTCAATTACATCCGGAACACGCCAAAATCGGTGTTTTCTATCGGAGCGTTGACGGCGGCGGACAGTGCCCTGGCCAGTATTTCGCGCGAATCCTTCGGATCAATTATTCCATCATCCCACAGCCGGGCGCTAGCATAATACGGATGCCCCTGGGTTTCATATTGCGCTCTGATGGGGTTCTTAATCGCTTCTTCGTCGGCATCGGTGAAAGCTTCGCCAGCGGCCAGTTTACGATCCCGTGCCACCTGCGCCATTACTGACGCGGCCTGTTCACCGCCCATGACCGATACGCGCGCATTGGGCCACATCCACAAAAAGCGCCCGCCGTAAGCACGACCGCACATGGCGTAATTCCCGGCACCAAAACTGCCACCGACTATCAGCGTTAATTTTGGAACCCGGGCACAGGCTACGGCGCTGACCATTTTTGCTCCATCCTTGGCAATTCCACCTTTTTCGAAATTTTTGCCGACTATGAATCCGGTTACATTCTGTAAAAATATGATCGGAACCCGGCGTTTACAGCAGAGTTGTACAAAGTGGGTTCCTTTCAACGCGGACTCGGAAAACAAAATACCGTTGTTGCCAATTATACCGACCGGGTAACCGTTCAAATGAGCAAAACCACAAATCAGGGTTTTGCCATAATATCGTTTGAATTCATCGAATTCGCTGGCATCGACCAGTCGCGCAATAATTTCTCGCATATCGAATGGCTGGCGCAGGTCGGCAGGCACAATCCCATACAGTTGTTCTGGCGGATAGACAGGTTCGACCGGTTTGCGCAGCACAATCTCGGCTCGCTTTTCACGATTGATGTTTCCCATAATATCGCGTGCCATCGACAGGGCCTGTGCTTCATCCTCGGCATAATAATCCGCCACCCCGGAAACCCGTGCATGCACATCCGCACCTCCGAGATCTTCGGCGCTGACCACTTCACCGGTTGCCGCTTTAACCAATGGCGGCCCGGCCAGAAATATAGTGCCCTGACCCTTGACGATTATGGTTTGATCGCTCATCGCCGGCACGTAGGCACCACCGGCGGTACAGGACCCCATTACCAGCGCAACCTGCGTGATTCCCTGTGCTGAAAGATGCGCCTGGTTGTAAAAGATCCTGCCGAAATGATCACGATCCGGAAAAACCTCGTCCTGGCTGGGTAAGTGAGCGCCTCCGGAGTCCACCAGGTAAATGCAGGGCAGGCGATTTTCGAGCGCAATTTCCTGCGCACGCAAATGCTTTTTCACCGTTATCGGATAGTAGGTGCCGCCTTTCACGGTAGCGTCATTAGCGATAATCATGCATTCGTGACCACGCACCTGGCCGATCCCGGTTATCAGCCCCCCTGCGGCGACATTGTCATCGCCATAAAGCTGATAACCGGCAAACTGGCCCAGTTCCAGGAAAGGAGTATCGGCATCGATTAATCCTGCGATACGCTCGCGCGCCAACAGCTTGCCTCGGGCAAGATGTTTTTCACGTGCGCGCTCGTCACCACCGCGTTCTATTTGCTCGAGTTTTTCACGACGGTCGTCAACGAGAACCTGCATCGCGTCATGATTGGCCTGGTAATCGGCAGAATTTGTATCGATGCGGGTCCCAAGTTGACTCATCAGGAAGAGACCAATCTAAACAATTTCGATCGCCATGGCGGTAGCCTCACCGCCACCGATGCAAAGCGCAGCGACCCCTTTTTTCAGCCCCCTCGCGTGCAAGGCATGAATCAGAGTGACCAGGATGCGCGCTCCGGAAGCACCGATTGGATGACCCAGTGCGCAGGCGCCACCATTTACGTTGACCTTGTCGTGATCGATCTCGAGCTCCTTCATCGCCGCCATGGTGACCACGGCAAAGGCTTCGTTAATTTCAAACAAATCAACATCGTCGACAGTCCAGTCCAGTTTTTGCAGCAACTTTTGCATGGCTCCCACCGGGGCCGTGGTAAACCATTCGGGCTCGTGCGCGTGGCTTGCGTGCCCCTGAATGGTCGCTAGCGGCGTAAGCCCCCGTCGCCCGGATTCCGTTTCAGACATTAATACCAGTGCCGCTGCCCCATCAGATATCGAACTGGAATTAGCCGCGGTTACCGTACCCTCCGGTCTGAATGCCGCTCGCAGCGTCGGGATTTTATCAATATTGGCATTAAACGGCGACTCATCGGTATCGACGCTTACATCGCCTTTACGAGTGTTAATCATAACGGCCGCTATCTCATTCTTGAAGGCACCATTTTCGATCGCATTTTGCGCGCGCTTCAGCGACGTAATCGTAAAATCGTCCTGCTGTTGACGGCTAAACTGGTATTTATCGGCCGTGTTTTCAGCGAACACCCCCATTAACTTGCCTTTGTCATAAGCGTCTTCGAGGCCATCGAAAAACATGTGGTCGAGCACCTGGCCATGTCCCATACGCAGTCCC
>QIJI01000032.1 GCA_003231795.1 Gammaproteobacteria bacterium | reverse complement strand
AGATTGCAACGGCGATTCGGAGAAATTTGCACGCGCCGATACCGCCTTTCACATGGCGCTGGCGCATTGCTCCAAGAACAAGCTGCTTTCCTGGGTCTACGAACGTATCAGCGAAGTTCGTCGTCACTCGCAGTGGCGCATGATGAAGGCGAAAATACTTTCACCGGAACAAATCGATCTTTACAATAGCCAGCACCGCGCGCTTTACGAGGCCATCGAAGCGCGTGATACTGCTACTGCCACCAAAATGATCAAGGATCATCTGTTCGGGGTGCAGAATGATTTGCTCGAAACCCACGATTACCTAAACCCGACAAATTCCTAGTGGCCAAACAACCAAGGTTTGATGGATACAGAGCGTCCCAGGTGATCTGGAACAAGTGGTGCGGCATCCCGACGCAGCCCGCAGAGAATGGCGCGCCCTTTTCAAGGGTTGCAACGCAGAGCCAGGTTACCTGGGGCGCTCCCTTCGGGCGAGGCGTGAAGCGGCCATTCGATTTGTTGCGCCTTTTGACAAGGACCGGGCCATTGCCTGCAAGGCGCGTCGCGCGACTGACCGCTTCACGTCTCGCTGTATCCATCAAACCTTGGTTGTTCGACCACTGGTGTTAAAGTGTTAAAGCAACGCGTCATTACCGCTGTGATTCTCGCGGTTGTCGTTGTGGGTATTATTTTAATACCCAATACGCTGTGGCTAAGCCTGTTATTTACCGTGGTACTTTTTGTATCGGTTCAGGAACTACTGAACTTGACTGTCAAAATTCCGCCTGTAGCCAGAATATTTGCAGCCGCGGGATTTGCGTTTCTTTTCTGGATATCCTTAAGCCTGGTCAGCCCGATGCTGCTCTACTGGCAATCACTTGCGGGTGTCGGATTGTGGGCTTTGATTACAGCCGGTCTGCTGATCTATCGATTTAATGGTAGCTATTCCCTGTTACAGCGATTATTGCTGCTTGGCCTTGGCCTCGCTTTACTCTGGATTTGCATCCATAGCCTTATCTATCTGCATTACCAGTATGGCGCGGAAGTTTTGCTGTATTTGTTTACGCTGGTCTGGCTTGCAGATATCGGGGCCTATTTCAGCGGACGCCGTTTCGGCAAACACAAACTGGCACCTGCGATTAGTCCCGGCAAAACATGGGAAGGCGTATTCGGTGGGGCGCTGCTTAATCTGCTGTGGATGTTGCTAATATTCCAGTTGACCGATGGCTGGGGAATCGACCTGCTGCAATTTCTACTGATCGGGTTACTAACCTCCGCCATCTCGGTGGTTGGTGATCTGTTCGAAAGTACTCTAAAACGTGAGGCTGGGGTTAAAGACAGCGGTAGCCTGTTACCCGGCCACGGCGGCATACTGGACCGAATCGACGGCCTTGTTTCTGCGGCACCAATTTTTGTGTGCGGATTGTTTCTGGTAGTCGGCTTATGAGGCAAGTCACAATACTCGGCGCCACCGGGTCGATTGGTCAGTCCACCCTCGATATTATTGCTCTCCATCCTGATCGGTTTGAGCTTTATGCACTGACCGCAAATACCAGTCATCAGGAAATGCTTCGACTGTGTACCCGTTTCAAACCGAAGTTGGTCGTAATGAGGGACCTGGAAAGTTCAAAACTGCTCAAACGGTCGCTTAAGGGCTCCACCATCAAGGTGCTTAGTGGAGAAGAAGGGCTGGTGCAGGTAGTCGTCGCAGACGAGGTTGATACTGTTGTGGCGGCAATTGTGGGCGCTGTTGGTCTGATTCCTACGCTCGCAGCAGTCAAAGCCGGTAAGCGAATTCTGCTTGCCAACAAGGAGTCCCTGGTGATGACCGGTGCGCTGTTTATCGATGCAGTGAAACAGCATGCGGCGGAATTGCTGCCCGTGGATAGCGAGCACAATGCAATTTTTCAGTGTCTGCCCAAAGGAAGTGTCGGCCAGGATGCTGCACAGGGGCTAAATAAAATTATTTTAACCGGCTCGGGAGGACCATTCCGTGACACCGATCTGGCGGAGTTGGATAATGTCACTCCAGAACAGGCCTGTAATCACCCCAACTGGGATATGGGCCCAAAGATATCGGTAGATTCGGCCACCATGATGAACAAGGGGCTCGAAATGATTGAAGCTTGCTGGCTGTTTTCGGTTGACGAGGCAGATGTGGATATTGTTCTGCATCGTCAGAGCATTGTCCACTCGATGGTTTCCTACAAGGATGGCTCGGTAATTGCGCAAATGGGTAATCCCGATATGCGCACTCCTATCGCCAATGCACTGGCCTGGCCTGAACGAATAGCCAGTGGAGTTGAACCATTGAATTTGTTGCAGGTCAGTCAATTAGACTTCACACTCGCCGATTCGGCGCGGTTCCCGTGCCTTGAGCTGGCCCGGGCAGCCTGGCACCTGGGTGGGACCGCAATGGCTGTGTTGAACGCAGCTAACGAAGTCGCGGTGGAATTGTTTTTAAAACGCGAAATAAAATTTACAGATATTGCCTTGCTCATCGGTAAAGTTATGGAAAAAACAGAAGTAGTGGCGGTAACCGATCTGGACAGCGTCCTGAATGCAGATGCTGCCGCGCGACGAATACTGCACGAATTGGTGCGTCAACGGGCTAGATCATTATGAACTTACTTGGCATTGCTTATAACATCGCCGCTTTTATCGTTGCGATCGGCATTCTGGTGACGATCCATGAGTTTGGCCATTTCTGGGTCGCGCGCCGAATGGGCGTTAAAGTGCTGCGATTCTCGGTTGGATTCGGAAAGCCGTTGTGGCTAAAAAAATTCGGTGCGGACCAAACTGAATTCGTACTCGCGGCAATTCCCCTGGGTGGTTACGTCAAGATGCTGGATGAACGCGAAGGTGAAGTTGATGCCGATGACCTCGATCGCGCGTTCAATCGAAAATCCGTGTGGCGGCGCATTGCCATCGTGGTTGCAGGTCCGGCATTTAATTTTCTGTTTGCGATTTTCGCCTATTACCTGATATTTCTGGCGGGTGTAAGCGGTGTCAAACCCGTAGTCGGTGAAATTGATATTCCGAGTCCGGCCTATACAGCTGGTATTCAGCAAGGTGATCAGATACTGGCAGTCAATGGAATTGAAACATCGAGCTGGGAAAAAACACGATTCGCCTTGCTGGATGAGGCGATTGGGTCGGATCAACTCGTGTTAAAGGTGCAAGGCAGGGATCATCAAATTAGTGAGAAGACCATTGATATCAGGAATCTGGCGATATTGCAGAAAGAAGAGATCAACCTGATGCGTGATCTGGGCCTGTCGGTGTGGCGACCTGATATTCCTCCGATTATCGATGAGGTGCTCGCGGATGGTGCCGCGCAACAAGCCGGACTGTTGGCCAATGATGAAGTGGTGGCGCTCGACAATGTCACCATCAAAAGCGCGTATCACTGGGTTCAGTTGATTCGCGACAATCCGGGAAACGGGTTGAAGCTTCGGGTGCGGCGAAATGGTGAGTTGGTCGAATTGAACCTGACGCCACGCCTGCGCAGCGAGGGTGGTGAAACTTATGGTTACATCGGGGTGCGAAACCGCGTAGATATCCCTGATTCGATACGCCGAGAAATGTTGGTGACCGACCGCTATGGGCCAGTCGGCGCGTTGATCGAAGCGAGCGACAAGACCTGGCAAATGACCTGGCTTACATTGCGGGTATTGGGTAAGCTCGTTACCGGCGAAGCCAGCGTCAGAAACCTGAGCGGTCCTATTACCATTGCACAGTACGCGGGACTTTCAGCCCGAATTGGTATTGAGCCTTTTTTGGGGTTTCTGGCAATCATCAGTATCAGTCTGGGTGTGCTTAATTTGTTGCCGATACCAATGTTGGACGGGGGCCACTTGTTTTATTATTTAATCGAAATCTTCAAAGGCAGCCCGGTGTCCGAGGCTATCGAAATTGCCGGTCAGAAACTGGGTATAGCGCTGCTCTTTGGCCTGATGTCGATTGCAATTTATAATGATTTGTTACGTCTCGTAGGATAAATTTGAAAGCATCTGTCCTTATCAGTGCAGTGGTACTGTTGTTAGCGTCCTTTTGGGTGCGCGCAGAGATCTTTGTGGTTGAAAATATTGAAGTTATTGGGATAAAAAAAATAACCATCGGTACGGTTTTCAGCTATCTGCCAATAAACGTTGGTGAATCACTGGACACTGATAATACGCCCGAAATTATTCGCGAACTCTACTCTACGGGTTTCTTCGATGATATAGAGTTGTTAAGGCGCGACAATACTCTGATTATCAAAGTCAGGGAGCGACCTTCGATCGCTGAAGTAAATTTTGAAGGCAACAATGATATCGAGGATGAGTCCCTGCAACAGGCGTTGGAACAGGTAGGGATGACCAAAGGGCGGATATTCAATGAGAGTAACCTCGCGAAAATGGAACTCGAACTGCAGCAGGTTTACTACTCGCTCGGAAAATATGCCGCGCGAATAGAAGCGGACTGGCGCAAAATCGACGAAAACCGTGTTGCAATCGATATTACTATTTCTGAGGGTATATCGGCACGCATTAAATCCATCAACATTTCCGGAAATCAGGGTTTTGCCGAGGACGAGTTGCTTGACTTGTTCCAGCTTGAATCCTCTAGCTCGGGTATGTTTGCGAACGACGAGTACTCGAGTTCCAAGTTGGCAGGGGATCTGGAAGCACTCAAATCGCATTATCTGGATCGCGGTTACATTACTTTCAATGTGAAATCGCAGCAGGTCACGATTAGCCCGGATCGCAAGGATATCAGCATTTCTATCAGTATCCACGAGGGTGAACAGTATATCGTCAACAGGATAGAGGTAACCGGCGAGATGGTGGTTGATGCAAGAGAACTGGAAGCGCTGATTTTGTATCGTGAAGGGAGTATTTTTTCCCGCAAAGAAACCAACAAGGCTGTTGGGAAAATGCAAAAACGTCTCGGTGAAGATGGTTATGCCTACGCAGAGATTCGTACCTTGCCTGAAGTCAATGAGGAGGATAAAACGGTCACCATCCGATATCTGGTAGTTCCAGGTAAGAAAATGCGAGTTCGCTATATAAAATTTACCGGCAATGACCGAACCGAAAACGGAGTATTACGCCGCGAAATGCGACAATTGGAAGGGGAACAGTTCCAGCGCTCGAAGGTTGATCGTTCGCGCGTTCGCCTGCAGCGCCTAAATTATCTGGCATCAGTAAATATTGAACTGGAAAGAGTGCCTGATTCCGATGACCAGGTCGATCTTAAAGTTTCGGTGACCGAGCGCTTCTCGGGTAATTTACAGTTGGGAATTGGATTTTCTCAAGTCCAGGGTGTGTTAGTCAATCTCGGGTTCTCACACGATAATATTCTCGGCACCGGCAACTCTGTCAGCTTGACCTTTAATAATTCGCAGGCTTCTCAACAATACGCATTTAGTTATAGAAACCCCTACTACACACCCGATGGCGTTAGCCGGGGATTTAATTTTAGCGTGACCGAAACCGATGCAGCAGAAAACAACCTGTCAAATTTTTTGATTGATCGACTCGAGTTTTCGGTTGACTACGGTATCCCATTGT
>QIJI01000502.1 GCA_003231795.1 Gammaproteobacteria bacterium | reverse complement strand
GAAGTGAGTTTCAAACTCCATTTCGAGATGTGACTCGACACCGTAATCCCGTCGCAAGCTCGTCTGCCAGTGTTGATTGATTGCCGCTGCCAGTTGTGCACCGATTTCAGCGGCGGCCGCATTGTCATAGCGCCCGTTTAGCGACACAAAAACCGAATCGGTATCACCGTAGATCACTTCGTATCCACGCGCTTCGATCAATTTGACCGATTCAATAATAATGTCATGCCCACGTTTGGTAATTGAACTGGTGAGCCTTGAGTCATGCAATCTGCAGCCACTGGTGCCGAGCACACCGTAAAACGAATTCATGATGATCTTGATTGCCTGCGACAGGGCTGCGTTTTTATCCCGCTTGGCCTGATCACGCGCCGCCCACAGGTTTTCGATAATCTGCGGCAGAATATGTTCGTCTTTGTGGAAGCTGGCGCCATCGTAACCCTCAACACGTTCGGATTCAGCCGCCGTTTTGGCGGCAATTCGGGCGTAAGGATCGACTCGAAAGGTACGGATGATGCTAGGATAAAGACTCTTGTAGTCGAGTACCAGCACCGAGTCATGTAATCCGGGTTTCGAATCCATCACGTAACCTCCGGGGGCGCTCAAATCACCCTGGTAATCACCGATGTTCGGCGCTATGTATCCTTTGCGATGTAACCGAGGCAAGTAGAGGTTATCAAAAGCGGCAACCGATCCCCCCGCTCGATCCATCTCCAGGCCGGTCAGGCTGGCACGCTCAATCGAAAAATCGATCAATTGCGTGAGCTCGAAAATATCCCACACCAGTTGACAGTCTTCGAGGTTGTAAGCCGCCAGCACTTCTTTTTCGTGCAGGAACTGCCGCTTAATTTCGCGCGCTTTGTAGAGCGGGTCGGACTTTTTGGCATCCTGAATCAATTTGCCCCGACCCAGAAGTTCCTGTGCTACCGCGTCGAGTGCAAAGCTGGAAAAGTTGTAGGTAGCAGAGCGCAAAGTGTCGATCCCATCGAGCACGACCCTGCCCGGAATCAGGACAAAATGATGCGAACGGTCGGCCTGCGACTGACGCCAGACCGGCAGTGAATCGGCCCGGCCTATCGCCAACGGCACCCCCGTCTGTTTTGCCTTCTTCTGTAACAGGCGTAAATCAAAATTAACCACATTCCAGCCGATAAAAATATCGGGATCAATTTTCCCGACCCACTCAACCCAGCGTTGCAGTAACGAAGCTTCGTCAGCTACATATTCGATTTCACCCGTGTCCTCCCCCTCCCCGATCATCAATACCCGTTTCACCTGATTCGAGACGAAAGCAATCGAAAACAGGTCATCGGTCTGATAATCGGTTTCGATATCCAGCGACATGACTTCGAATCGCGGGCGATATTCACCTGGCTGTAGTCGAACATTATGACTATCGTTATCAGCAGGTTCGGCGTCCACATCAATTGAAGCCGTAATAAAACGCTCGCATAAAAATCGATCGGTAGGCCGGATATCAGCTTCGTAGCAGGCAATGCCCGCCTGGGTCAGTTGGTCGCGAGTGCGATACAGCCGCCGCTGTGAGTCGAAATAGACGGCGCACACCGAATCTCCGGTAAAACGCTTCAACTGCAACGGATTGATCGATACGCCCGGGGTATTTGCCAACAAACTTTGTGCCGTTGACTGATCATCCTGGCTGATAAAGAAAAGCGCTTTTTGCTGATGGATCGAAACCCGCCGCGCACCAGTCGCGGTGGAGAGCCAGAATTCGAGGCGGATTCCGTCTCGCTCATCGAACCACTGCCGTGTCAGTAAAAAGCCGGGGATCAAGCCTTGGCCTCCAACATCTGGGCGATCACCTGGCCGATCCTGCCCGACTGTGATTCGTTGCGATAGTAGAGCACGATTTCGAGATCCGCAGATCCAAGCCAGGGCTCAAAGCTGATGCATTCACCCGACGCGAGTTCACGTTCAATAATTTCTCCGGCCAGCCAGGCTATGCCCATATCAGCCAGCACCATTTCTTTCAGGCTTGCGGAAAATGCCGATTCGCAAACCGCTTCGACTCGATAGTCCCGAATCACGTCGGGCAGACAGCTATTGGCGAGAATTTCAGCGAGAAACCCGCCGCGTTGATACATCAGTAGCGGTAGCATCATTCCCGGGGCCAATTCACCCAGTTGTTGCGCCAGTCGTTTAGAAGCAACCGGAATCAGGCGTTCTTGCGCCAGCGGGAGTTTTAATGCCAGACGCTCGGAAAACTGAAACTGACGATTCTCGGTTTGATAACACAGCAGTAAATCGGCCTCGTTGTAAAACAGCGCTTCGCATTCTTCGTAGTTGGCAGTGACCACGCGATAACTCACTTCCGGTAGCTGCTTTTTTACCTCGCGAATCAGCGGAGGGAAATGGGAAATCGCCAGCGTATGCTGTGACACGATGGTGACGCGATCGAGACTCTCATGCACGCGGTTGCGCAACGCATAAAGCCGGCTCACCAGATCGCGAACCTCGTCTTCGAGTGCGAGGCCCGACTGTCGAATACGAACCGGCTTGGTACTACGATCGACCAGTTCAACGCCGAGCCATTGCTCGAGTTGCCGGATGCGACGCGAATAAGCAGGTTGGGTCACGTGGCGACGCACTGCTGCACGAGTTACCGACTTCTCTTCGAGCAGTACCAGCAGATCTTCGAGCCATTTCAGTTCCATACCAGTTATTCGCCTAATATTACTTTCTTTAATGTTATCTTAAATAAAATGCATTTTTATTGCGAGTATAACCGTGCAATCATGCATAAAATTAATATTGGAGCCAAAAATGCATCTTTCCCGTTTCCCCCGTCTTCACTTTGCCCATCTACCCACGCCGCTGGAACCCATGCCGCGCATTTCCGAGCATCTGGGCGGACCGAATCTGTGGATTAAACGCGACGACTGCACCGGACTGTCTTCAGGTGGCAATAAAACCCGCAAGCTGGAATTTTTAATGGCCGACGCGGTTGAACGAGGTGCCGACACCATCATTACCCAGGGCGCGACACAATCGAATCATGCGCGCCAGACCTGCGCTGCCGCGGCGCGCCTCGGGCACGAGTGTCACATCCTGCTCGAAGATCGCACCGGTTATCACGACGAAGCCTACGCCTACAACGACAACGTATTGTTGGATCAACTGCATGGCGCCAGCATTTCAGTTCGTCCTGCCGATTCCGACATGAATGCCGAAATGGAGCAACTTGCACAAAAGCTGCGCGATGATGGCAAAAAGCCATACCTCATTCCAGGGGGTGGATCGAATGAAATCGGCGCGCTGGGTTATGTCAATGCCGCCCTTGAAACCACCGTGCAGGCCAACGAGCGTTCGTTGCGTATCGATCATTTTGTACATGCTACCGGTAGCGCCGGCACCCAGGCTGGACTGGTGGTTGGATTCGAGGCGATGAATAGCAAAATTCCGGTTTATGGCATCAGCGTTCGTGCAGCAAAAGAAAAGCAGGAAGCCAATGTGCACGGCCTGGCACAGCGTACCGCTGATTTTATGGATATCAACCCAGATTTGATTACGGCTGAAAAGATAGTTGCCAACAGCGACTATGTTGGCGACGGCTACGGTCTGCCAACCGCATCCATGGTCGAGGCAGTAACCATGCTGGCGCAATACGAAGGCATCTTGCTGGACCCGGTATACTCGGGCAAAGGATTTGCTGGTTTAATTGATCTGATTCGCAAAGGCCATTTCAACAAGGGTGAAAACGTTGTATTCCTGCACACCGGGGGTAGTGTGTCACTGTTTGCCTACCCGAAGGTTTTTGACCTGCCGGGCTACGTCTGAGGATAAGTGTCAGGCACGGTACTGGTGGCTAGCCGAGTGCTTTGCGCAGCAGGAGTCCATTCCTGAAACCGGGATCAAACCCACGATAGAAGTGCTGCGACCGGGATGACGGATCGCGCGCGGCAGGGGACTACTGAGTAAAAGCTTTCTATTGTTGCTGCAATTGCTGCAGCATGTCCTGCATCTTTTTCATCTGCTGCTGCATTTCTTCGGTCATCTGCCCGCTAGCACCCATCTGTTCCATCAATTCATCCATGTTCGGCATATTTTGCATCACATCCTGCGCCTGTTGCTGCGCCTGATTCATCATCTCGCCCATACTGACCTGCTTCATCCCGTCTGGCACCTGGTAATAATCCGCAGGTACGGTTTTGTCGGTATCGACTGACACCACTTCCGAAACCAGATTACCGTCAGCATCGAGCATTCGCATCGGCGCACCTCTAGATATCAATGAATCGGACAACTCCAGATCGGCTTGCTCGCAAGGGCCGAGAAATCCTGCCATCCCGCCCACCATTTTGCGCGATTGCTGCTGCAATTGTCGCATCGAATCAAACATCGAACGCACTGCACTATTTTTAAGCAGCTTGCTTGAGGTATAGACCGAGCCACAGCGCGTGCCATCAGCCTGGTAATCATACTTTTTGGTCGAATATCCGGCGATCTTCGGCCCCCGGCCCTTAGCCTTAAAACTGATCTGCACTTTACCGGCTGTAGCATCGCCGCCGTCTATTGCCACGTCCATATTGATTACTTCCTGACGTTCCAGATTAACCATCGACAGTTTACCGGTGCTGAAATCGATGATCACGAACCCCGGCATCTCGCTGCTTTCTATCCGCACTTTATTACCATCGCTGGTAATGGTACTAAGTTCCGCCTCGTTATCTTTAATTTGCAGTTGTACCTCTGCAAGCGCGGAACCGGCCATCAAAATCGAAACCACAAACAGCAGTAATCTATTCATCTTTGATCTCACTCAAAGCCCGAATTAGGGTAAAAGCATACTCTCATTTGGTCTAAAGTTAGCGTAATTAATCCATATTCACGAATTATCTAGCCCGAAAAATTCATAAATTATGCACGATTTCGCTTGCGGAGCTTGACGGAGTTCGCCCCAACCCCTCATGTTATGCTTATC
>QIJI01000090.1 GCA_003231795.1 Gammaproteobacteria bacterium | reverse complement strand
CGGCCTTCTCCATTCGGGCCGCGCTTGAAATCGATATTGGTGATTCCCTTGGCAATGCTCGCGATCACGGGGCTGCTACTGATTTCACCACTAGCGGTGGTAGTTGCGCCAGTTGCTGCAGCGAGCGTTACATTCTCGGAACCCGCAAGCGTTACAGTGACCTGATTGCCACTGACGCTAGTGGTGAAATCTGCCTTCTGACTCAGATTGAGAACAACCCGTGTACGACTTTTGGAGGCGGCCGAAATAATACTTTGCATGGCACCAATGCCAACTTGAATATTGCGCTGTTGCAGCTTGTTTTCAGTCCCCGCGAAATCGAGAGCGATACGTGCCGGTTCATCAATGGTGAAAGTTCGTGGTGCTTCCGCGGCTTCGTCGAAGGTAAACACGATCTGAACTGTGTTCCCGGTCAAAACCGAGTAGTCTAGACCGATCAGGGCTCGCGCACCGACGTCGCCAAATGCCAACAGGCATAAAGCGGCCAGCGAGGCCTTGAAAATTCCGCTTGTCTTCGTTTTATAACTAACGCTGTTCATGGGTGTTTCCTCTCGTTACTCGATTAGCGCGACTGCTGACGAGCGTTCGATATAATTCCCCAGTCCGTCTGGGACTATTTCTGTCAAATCGATAACTTGGTCTGAGACCGAGATTATGCGGCCGTAATTCTGGCCCATATAATTTCCTTCGAGCACACGGTGGATGGTGTTATCAGGTGCAAAGATCAACCCCCACTTGATGCCATCCTTGTCGTCGATGGTGCCTTTCAGGCGAAGTGTATCCAGCGGAAAGTCTTCGAGCGGTTCTCTTGGTCGATCGGTATCCGGTCGCAGGCCATCGGTAATATTGGCGAGTTCCTCGGGATTCTCGTCGGGGCGTCTGAAATCCACCAGTCTGAAAGGGTCACGCAGGTCGTGTGACTCGTATTCGAAATTCTGATAAGGCTGAAACTCAGGGATCGGTTCTATTCGTCCCGGTGGTTGCGCCTTGACCTGCTCTACAAACGATTGCAGATCGTTCAGACCTTCGCTACAACCCGAGAGCAGAGCGATGCCGGCGCTGAGCACTGATAATCTGAGTTTCCCTATCATTGTTCGTCCTCCTGAAGATAACGATAGGTCTTGGCAATTGCAGACATCTGCAGCTTGCCGCCATCCACATCATTTTTATCAAAGGGCGCCAGTTTCATCTCGCTTATGGTGACGATGCGGGGCAGGGCAGCGATACCACTGATAAAGGTGGCCAACTGGTGAAAAGACCCGGAAACTTCCAGCGCGATTGGCAGTTCCGCATAAAATCCTTTCTTTTCTTCTGCGCTGGGCTGGAATTTTTTAACTTCGAGGCCGGCTGCGAGTCCCGTTTGAGATACGTCGACCAGCAAAGATTCAACTTCGGTGGTTTCCGGTAGCTGACGTAGTAATGCGCCGAAAGAAGCTTCCATTTCGGCAAGCTGTTCCTTGTAGAGTTCAAGTTTGGCGGCCTGGCTGGCCTTCACCTTGAATTCTTCTTTCAGCTCATTCTCTTTTCTTTCGTGGCCTTCCAGTACGGTCAACTGATTTTGAGTGTCGAAGTAAATGCCTGCTGCAATAATCGCGAAAAACAGGAAACCAAATACACCGGCTTTGACTGACATCGGCGCGGTGCCGATGTTATCGGGTTCCATATGGTGCTGTAGTTCTTCCCAATTCATTGCGTTAACCCTCCATCTTCCTGTTCATCCCCGGTTGCATTGGGTGACGTCTGTTTGACGGTCAGGGTAAAGGTGCTGATCCGGTTTACCGTGATATCTTCTATCTCGATAATGGTTAGATTCGGGTCCTTCAGCCACTCTGAGGCCGACAGGTTTCGCATATAGGTAGATACCCGTGCATTGGACTCGGCTTCGCCGTTGATCAACAGGTTGCTGCCGGTTTGTGCCAGCGACTCGAGATAAACCCCGTTGGGGACCGTAGATACGATTTCGGTAAACAGGTGAACGATCTGAGGACGGCTGCCCTGGAGATCCTGGATGACTTCCATACGCTCGATCAGACTACGCCGAACCTTCTGCAATTCGCTGATTTCCTTTATTTGTTCATCTACTTTTATAATTTCATTAGAGACAAAGAGATTACGCGATAACTGGTAATCGATCTTGGCCTGCATCTGGATGTGAATCAGGCCGACGATGGCAGCGGCCAGCACGCAGGTCAGCGCCGCCATCACGCCAAATTGTTTTTTCTGCTCCTGGCGAAGTTCTTCGCGCCAGGGGAGTAGATTAATCTGGGTTGAACTCATGAGTAGTTGGCTCCTCGGATGGCTAGTCCCGCAGCAATCAGAAAGGAGGGTGCGTCTGCTTCGAGATTTGCTTTGTTAACGCGGCTCGATGAGGACATATCGGAAAACGGATTCGCAATTGAAGTCGGAGTGCCGATATGTGATTCGGTTAGTTCAGCCAGATTGGGCAGCGCCGCAGTGCCGCCAGCCAATACCAGGTGATCGATATCGCCTATCGGTCCACCGGCTGAGTAGAAAAACTGTAAAAAACGGCTGACTTGCTGTGCTGTCGTCTCTTTAAAAGGTTCCAGCACTTCGGGTTCGTAATTATCTGGCAACCCACCCTGGCGCTTGGCCAGGCCGGCTTCTTCATAGGAAAGGCCGTAGCGGCGCATTATTTCTTCGGTTAACTGCTTACCGCCGAAGTTCTGCTCGCGGGTATATATGAGCTGGTGATTGTGAATCACACTTAAGGAAGTCATGGTGGCACCGATATCGACGATAGCGACCGTCTTGTCCATGCCTTCATCAGGCATCTGCGAAGCCATAGCGGCAAACACGGTTTCCACGGTATAAGCTTCGATATCTACAATTTTTGGCGTCAATCCTGCCAGTTCAACTGCGGCGACACGATCATCTACGTTTTCGCTGCGACAAGCTGCCAGCAACACATCAACGGTTTCTGGATTATCAGCGGTTGGCCCCATGACATGAAAGTCGAGGTTCACCTCTTCCAGTGGGTAAGGTATGTATTGATCTGCTTCCAACTGGATCTGCCCTTCCATTTCATCCTCGGACAGGCTGGCGGGCATGGTAATTTTTTTGGTGATCACCGAAGACCCGGAGACCGCGATGGCACAGTTTTTTGATTTTATTTTTGACTTAGCGAGCGCACGCTTTACACTCTCGCCTACTGATTCGACTTCAGCAACGTTTTTTTCGACGACCGCGTTAGCGGGCAGCGGCTCAACCCCGATACCTTCAATGCGGTAACTGGATCCGGTCCTGCTGAGTTCCATCAACTTGACCGATGTAGAACTGATGTCTAGCCCGATTAGCGGCGGTTTTTTACGCGATAAAAACACCGGTGTCCCTCGTCATGTGGCTGTGATACCGAATCTTATATGATAAATTACATTAAGATCCAGTCGTAACTATATAAAATGTTAAATTATTCTCATTAAGCAAAGAAATTCTAGTGCAAGAATCTACTATTGTCGATACTTTTCAAGTAATTCGTTATGTATATAGCCTAACTTTATGAAAAAGCTCGTAAAAATTATATCCTGGCTTTTTGCGATGGGGTCCATAGCGCTGGTTGTCGCAGGCTTCTATATATTCGCTGTGATAGTCCCTGCGCTGCCTTCAATAGAGCGTTTGGAGGATGCCCAATACCAGGTGCCGTTGAGAGTTTATGATGTAAACGAAGTGCTTTTGGCTGAATTTGGTGAGCACCGCCGGATTCCGGTCCTTTTCGATAAAATTCCTACCGACCTGATCAACGCGGTTGTTTCGGTCGAGGACGATCAGTTCTGGAACCATGTCGGGGTCGATTTCTATGCTTTGATGGCTGCCGCTTATGAAGTTGTCACGACCGGCCGCAAAACCCGGGGTGGCAGTACTATCACGATGCAGGTGGCGCGTAACTTTTTTCTAAGCCCGGAACAAACTTATAGTCGCAAGTTCAATGAAATTTTACTGGCGCTCAAAATCGAATCGCAATTGAGTAAAGAAAAAATCATGGAACTTTACCTGAATAAAATTTTTCTGGGTCATCGTTCCTACGGCATCAGCGCAGCTTCCCAAGTTTATTATGACAAAAAGCTCTCCGAACTGACGCTGGCGCAGGCGGCCATGATCGCCGGCCTGCCCAAGGCGCCTTCAAAATACAATCCGATATCGAATCCTGAAAGAGCGCTGATTCGACGAAACTATATTCTCAGCCGGATGCGGATACTGAAGTACATTGATGAAGAAGAGTTTGAGCTTGCGCTCAACGAGCCTGTTAGCGCCGAGCTGTACCGCACCCGAACCATTGCCGACGCGCAATACGTATCCGAGTTGGTGCGAGCGCAATTGTTCGCTCAATACGGTGATGAAATTTACAAAGCCGGGTTAAAGGTTTACACCAGTATCGATGGCGAGTTGCAGGCAGTTGCCAACCAGGCACTGCGCAAAGCCCTGCTCGACTACAATCGACGTCATGGCTATAAGGGGGTCGCGGCCAAAATCGACCTGGCCGAAATGGTTGAAGATCCTTTCGAAGAAGATCTGATTGAAGACCGGCGGGTGGGCGGACTGCGCCAGGGTTTGGTTGTTGCCGTGAATGAAGCTGCGACGGGCGAATCGGAGACAGCGGGTAATGACGTGTTGCCGGCCAGCGCGACCGTGCTGATATCCAACTATGAGCGAATTAATTTGTTGTTCAAGGGAGGAATCGAATGGGCTGCGCCGTTTATCGATGTAGACAATAAAGGTCCGAAACCGACCAGGGTCGGCGATGTGCTCGCGGTTGGTGACGTGATCTGGCTTGAACAGCGCGACGATCAGTGGTTGCTCGCAGATATACCCCGTGTTGAAGGCGCTCTGGTTTCGATCGATCCTTCCGATGGCGGCATCCGCGCCATGATCGGCGGATTTGATTATTTCAAGAACAAGTTTAATCGCGCGACCCAGGCTCGCAGACAGCCCGGATCCAATTTCAAACCCTT
>QIJI01000392.1 GCA_003231795.1 Gammaproteobacteria bacterium | reverse complement strand
GCATGCTTGAATCTTCAATCTCAGCGTTTGGATAGACTTGCAGTAAATCACTTAAAACGATCGCGCCCTCGAAAGTTTTCAACTCACCAGATCTGATTTTCTGCTGCAGCGTTCCCCGTTTGACTCCTACCAGCCGGGCAGCACGGGAAACCGAAATTTGTTTTGCCATCTGCGGTCTCTTTAATCGGGCGGCAGAGCCCGGCTTGCCGGTCTGAATTGCAGGCTGATCCGGGTTCCTTCCCCGGGCTCACTATCGATTGAAATTCTGGCATTTATTTGTTCGGCCCTGTCCTTGAGAATGCTCAAACCCAGGCGTTCACCCTGTCCGGATTGAACTGCCGATTCGTCGAATCCGACCCCGTCGTCTTCGACCAGAAGATGCAGATCTTCATCGCGGCAGGCGAGCCTGACGCGGACGATGTCAGCTTTGCTGTGTTTGCGTGCATTAGCCAGACACTCCTGTGTAATTCTTAACAGGTTAAGTTCGGTGTCGGCGGAAAATTTCTGTTCGGGCCAGTCGTTTTGAAAATAGGTTTTAAAGCCGGCCTCCTTGCCGGTTTGAGTTATTGCTTCCTCAATCGAAGATATGAGTCCCGCTTTGTTCATCGGTACCCGGAAGTGCGCGATTAATTCGCGTATCTGGCTATTGGCCTGATCGGTGATAGAGGAAATATTGGCCAGCTCTCGTTGTCCGGCCTCCACATTTCCTGACTTTAAAGTATCGGCGACCAGGTGTAGCTGGATCTTCAGACTTGCCAGGGTTTGCGCCAGCGAGTCGTGCAGTTCATGCGACAGGTAGTTGCGTTCGCGCATGACCAGCAACTGGTTTTCCTGTTCCAGATAGTCGGTATGTTTTTCAAGTTGCTCGACTGTCTCGTGCGATAACTGGTTGATCATGTTACCCAGCATGTTGATATCGCGACCCAACTCGGCAAAATCGCTGTGCGGATTGAAGTCAACCCGAGCGTCCAGATTTACCGCCCGCATCGAATCCGCCCAGTTGCAAAGATGAATCAAGGGCACCAGCAATACTTGCCAGATCGACCACAGCAAAGCGAGTACTAAAATAATCGCGATCAGGGTGATCCATGCAAGATAGGGGTGTATGAATGCCGTAAAGGACGATTGAGGCATCAACAAAGATCCAAATTGGCCAAACAATAAGATAGACAACAGGCCAGACAACAACAGGCACAGCATGAAAATCCTGGCGCGCCCGCTACGCAACCGCGATCGGTTTTCATCATCCAGACGACTGAACCAGGAGCGGAAAAACCCGGGTTGGTTATCGGGGTGGGACATAAGTCGGATCATTAGGATTCAAAAATATATATTCAGGCTTGCCACCGTCCAGCTCGACGAAGTCGATTGTCATTCCTTGAGTCAGTGCCTGACTGTTTTCTGCGACCACGATATTTACACCGCCGACATTAACGAACTGATCGCCCGGCAAACGTTGGTCATCAAATCCCATGGCGTAGTGAAAACTACCGTCGTCCTGTTTTTTAATTGCGATTCGAAGTGGTGTCGACTGCATCTCGCCATGTTCGATCGACTCCTTGATTTGTTCGATCGCGCTGCTGGAGATTTTTATCATTTGGCGACCATCAGTGGCGAGTTAAACGACTGTTGCGAACGGGTGCTGGAGACAAATTCGAGAAAGCGGGTAACCCAGGGGTTATCTGCGGTATGCCGTAGATGCGCGTAGGTTGCCATTAAATTGTTGATGATTAAACCATCGTGCAAATGTTTGATACCGTTGCCGCGTTTTACCTGAAACGCATAACGTCGATCTTCATCGAGGCCATCCAGCGATGAATAATGAAATTCGTGTGCCGCAATGCATTCGCGATTCGCATCGGGCCACAGGCTTTGCTCAGTCGATTCTTCGAGTTGTACGTATCCACGGCCGCAGGGCCGATCATGCAGGGTTGTCGATGCGGGAATGACACCCACCATTTCATGCTGCTGATCTTGCCAACGGATACTTTTCGACAAGTACATCAAACCGCCACATTCCGCATAGGTTGGCAAACCTTGATCAATTGCTGTCTTTATCGCCTGACGCAATTCGTGATTGGCACTTAATGCTGCGGCGTGGCGTTCGGGGAAGCCACCTCCGATAAACAGACCGTCGAGTTCTGGCAATGAATGATCCCGAATGGTATTGATCGGAATCAGTTCCGCACCTGAAGCGGTAAATTTTTCGAGGTCAGCGGGATAATAAAAACCAAAGGCGCGATCACGTGCAATTCCGATTTTTAATCCGTTGAAATTGGGAACCCGGCCGACTGCGGAGTGAAGGTTAACGCTCGGCGTTTCACCGGCGAGATCTAATAAACGATTGAGGTCAATGTGATTTTCAACCGCGCAGCGGATTGCATCGATACGGTTATTCGAGTCAGGGTCTTCATAGCCGGGGATTAGGCCGAGGTGACGTTCGCAAAGCTCGATATCATGATTCTTGTCGAGGGCGCCGAGAAAGGGGATATCGGTATAGTACTCGACCGCTTCGCGCAGTTTGGTTTCATGTCGCCTGCCTCCGGTCATGTTTGCGATAACGCCTGCTATTTTTACTTCAGGGTCAAATTGCTGATAACCGATCAGTAACGGTGCGATACCCCGCATCGTGCCCCTGGCGTCTACGACCATAATAACCGGGGCATCGATGGCTTTTGCCAGCGCCGCGTTACTGTTACTGCCATCGAGGTCGAGTCCGTCATGCAAGCCTTTATTACCTTCAATAATAGATATATCCGAACTTTGGCTGCGGGTTCTGTAATCTTCAATCGTAGCTTCGCGTCCGGCAATATAGAAATCGAGGTTATAGCAGGGGTTGCCGGCCGCCATCCCGAGCCAGATCGGATCAATATAATCCGGTCCCTTTTTGAACGGCTGTACTGTCATTTTGCGGGTTGCCAGTGCGGCACAAATACCAATGGTCAGGGTTGTTTTGCCAGAGGATTTATGCGCGGCGGAAATATAGAGTGCAGCCATTATGGTTGCTCATCGTGATTTAGAATTTCAGGCAAAATCGGTAACACCCGAATAGCGGTCAGCGTAATCAGCAATGCAAAAGACAGCCCTCCCACACCCAGGCCTGTTTCCCATATGCTGGGGCGATAGTTCGCAATGACGCCATCGAAAAAACTGCTTTCTACCTGGTATCCCGGAAAAATATTTAACGGGTAAGCCTGACCGGCAATAATAATGAGGTATAGATGAGCCAGCGCAGCCGTAACAATCATCAGGCAGGCAATGCAGAGACTTGGGCGATTGCGGCGTAAGGCGGGTACAAAAATCAGTGCCAACGCAACCCCATAACTACCGATCTGGGCTCCCCAGAACAAAACGGTATAAACGCCACCTTGCTGCATAACAAACAGCGCATATCCGTTGGTTTGATCCGAGGAAAATTTTGCCAGATAGAAGAACGCGATACAGAGTAAAACGGCGATGACAAAAAAACCAAGCATGCGGCGTAACCGGACCAGCAGGGCATCGTCAATAATGCGTTGTTCCAGGCGGAAGCTGGCGATCAGAACCAGAATGAAAAGAGCAAGTCCGAAGGCAAAGGACATGACAATAAACATCGGCGCGATGAAAAGACTGTCGTAAGCATCCCGTGCCGCGATGACCCCGAAAATCAGGCCGCTAAAGGTGGTCAGTACCAGTCTCCAGATGAAGGCGAGGGTAGCTGCGGGTTTTACCCATCGATGCATGCGGCGCTCCATCCCGAGCCACAGGTAGCTCAGCGTGATAACGATAAAGCCCATATACAAAATTATGTTCCACGCAAAAATCGATTTGAAATTGTAATAGGTCATTGCCACGATGAGCCTGTCCGGGCGACCCAGGTCGAGTAACAGTATCGACAATCCGCCGCTGAGCAAGGCGATGGCAAGCACAGCGGACAATCGTGACAGGGGTTTGTAAATCTCATGCCCGAAAACTGATGACAGCGATGCGAGATTCAATGCGCCGGAAGCACTGACGATCAGAAATAATGCGAATACATGTGGCAATCCCCAGACAATCTGATTGTTCATGCCCGTTATCTGGTGACCTTGAGTGTCCATATTGTGCGCGGCAGCGATGCCGAGCGCAGCCAGTACAACCAGCGCTGTCACCAGAAATCGGTAGGCAGGGTGACTAGCCTTGATTTCCGCGTATCGGGTCTGTGGTTGCATATTCAAATCCCGACGAAGTGAACCGACGGGCTGGTCCCCAGCTCGGCGCGCAATTGTGAGCCTTCCAGTTCACTAACACGGATCGAAATTTCACTATTCGGATCGTTCAGATCACCGAACAATATCGGCTTGTGATCATTCCTGTTCACCGCCTCGGCACAGGCCGGGACTGCGTTTTCGCCGTCGCGATCGATGCGGTGCACGCACAACGTGCAGGATTCCACGGTGCCTTTACCGCGAGGGGCGACGGGGAGTTGATCTTTCAGGTTTTCGTGTATAAAGGAACGTGCATTGTAAGGGCATGCGATCATGCAGTAACGACAACCGATGCAGGTATGCTTGTTGACCAGCACGATCCCGTCAGCACGTTTGAATGAAGCACCGGTAGGGCAGACATCGACACAGGGTGGGTTTTCACAATGCAGGCACATCATGGGCAAGAATTTTTGTTGTCCGGTCTGATTGTCGGTTAGCTTCACTTTTCGAATCCACTGTGCATCGATCTCGGGTCGACCATTGTCCTTCCAGCCGTTCTCGCGCTGGCAAGCACTAACACAAGCGTCAGCATCCGACTCGTCGAGCAGGTTGGAATCGATCAACATTCCCCAGCGTTTACTTGCAGATGCCGGTTCATCCGGCGCACGTGCCTGGCCGGTTTTCATCAGAAAGACGCCGGGTGCAATCAAGCCGCCAGCCAGTGCGGCTCCAGCCTTTAAAAACTGCCGGCGCGCGGGGCGGACTTCAATATTGTCGAGTTCCGATTTCATCAAGGCTCGGTGGCGCGAGCGGAGTGACACTCGAAACAGTCAAT
>QIJI01000444.1 GCA_003231795.1 Gammaproteobacteria bacterium | reverse complement strand
CCGGGACCACTGACTACCTCTGTCACCGTCAAACAGGCCATGTTGCATGATTATGGTTCGCGCGATGCAACCTTCATCGAGTTGAATGCCCGAATTCTTGAACGACTGGTTTCCATCGTCAATGGTGAGGGCAATTATGTTTCAGTGCCTTTGCAGGGCAGTGGTACTTTCGTTGTTGAAGCCATGATCGGTAATTTCGTACCGGCCAATGGCAAGTTGCTGATTCTGGTCAACGGTGCCTACGGTAAACGTATCGCCAAAATTTGCGATTACTATGGTCGTAATTACCAGATTCAGGAAACGGCAGAGGACGTGCCGGTTGATATTGGCGAGCTTGATGCGGCGCTTCAGGCTGATTCCGGAATCAGTCACGTCGTTGTGGTTCACTGCGAAACGACATCCGGTATTTTAAATCCGGTCAAACAGGTTTCTGAAATCGTCGCCAACCATGGGCGTAGCCTGCTGATCGATTCAATGAGTGCTTTTGGTGCTTTACCAGTTGATGCAAACGAGATTCAGTTTGATGCGGTGGTGGCCTCCAGCAACAAATGCCTCGAAGGTGCTCCGGGAATGGGTTTTTGCATCGCCCGTGAATCGGCTCTCGAAAAAACCGAAGGGAATTCACCTTCGCTGGTGCTCGATCTATACGATCAGTGGCGTACGATGCAAAAAACACGGCAATGGCGTTTTACACCCCCTACTCATGTTTTACTCGCCTTCGATCAGGCGATGACCGAGTTTCTGCAAGAAGGTGGTGTTGCCGGGCGGGGTGGGCGTTATCGTTCAAACTGTGACCTGCTGGTATCCGGCATGCGTGAAATGGGTTTCAAGACCTTGCTGCCCGACGATTTACAGGCACCGATAATCATTACCTTCCATATGCCTGCTAATCCCGAGTTTGTTTTTGACGCCTTCTACGATGGCCTCAAGGACCAGGGTTACGTGATTTATCCCGGCAAGCTAACGGTAGCCAACAGCTTCCGCATGGGTTGTATTGGCCGACTCGACAATAGCCATATCGAGGGTGCGCTGAATGCGGTGTCCAGACTGTTGCAGCAATTTGGAATCAAGCGAATCGAGTCGCCCGGCGATTAGTGTGAACAGGCCTGGGGGGAGCCTCTGATTAATAGTCACGGTTAAAATCGCTGGTTGAATTGAAGATCGGGCTTTCGTAATCCGCGCGCAGCATTTATTATCAGCGCCTTCCCTGAGGAAATCACGATGAGAAAGTCACGATGGGAAAATCACGTACATAGGGGATAAGCAGTTATGGCCATCGACATTCCGCAGCGCGCAAGCGCGATCGTCATCGGGGGAGGCGTTATAGGTTCCAGCGTCACCTATCACCTGGCAAAACTCGGCTGGACCGACGTGGTGCAGCTTGAACGTAATCAGTTTAGTTGTGGCACAACCTGGCATGCGGCCGGACTGGTCGGCACCATGCGCGCGAACGAGTCACAGGCACGACTCTGTGAATACTCGATGTCGGTATTGACCGATCTTGAAGCAGAGACGGGTCAGTCCACCGGTTTCAAGCAGGTCGGCTCGCTTTCGATTGCGCACAGCAAGGCCCGGTTCGAAGAACTCAAGCGTGTTGCCTCGATGAATAATGCTTTCGGCGTGACCCAGGTTGATATCGTCACTGCCGAAGAAATCAAATCGCTATACCCCTATCTTGAAACAGGCGATTTGCTTGGCGGCAGTTGGGTAGCCCAGGACGGTACTGCAAGTCCGGTCGATGTCACTCAGGCCTTCGTCAAGGGTGCTCGTCAGCGCGGCGCTAAATGTATCGAGGGAGTTCGTGTAACCGGCATAAAGAAGGCGAACGGCCGGGTTACCGGTGTAATCACCACCGAAGGCGAGATCGAAGCCGATTTTGTGGTTAACTGTGGCGGCCTGTGGGGAAGGGAAATTGGTCGCATGGCCGGTGTTAATGTGCCGTTACATGCCTGCGAACACTATTACGCACATACCGAGAAGCTCGACGATTTACCCAGTAATCTGCCGGTGATGCGGGATCATGACCGCTGCGCTTATTACCGCGAAGATGCGGGAAGTTTGTTGATCGGTGCGTTTGAACCTAACGCGACTCCGTGGGGGCAAAACGGGATACCGCTGGATTTTGCTTTCGAAGAACTGGAAGGTCATTTGGACGAGCAATTCATGCCGGTACTGGAGCACGCCATGTATCGCGTGCCGATGTTGCAGGAATGCGGTTGGCGCAGCTTTTTCTGCGGTCCGGAAAGTTTCACTCCTGATGATCAGTTTCACATGGGTGAAGCACCCGAATTGAAAAATTTCTATGTCGCTTGCGGAATGAACTCAGTGGGTATCCAGACCTCAGGTGGTCTCGGCCGAGCGCTCGCCGACTGGATGCATATTGGCAAGCCGCCAATGGATCTGTGGGGCAATGATATCCGTCGCATGTTTCCGTTTCAGTCAACCCAGCTCTATATCGAAAATCGGGTTAGCGAGACACTCGGTCTGCTTTACGACAATCATTATCCATACAAGCAAATGGAAACCTCGCGCAATTTACGTCATTCGCCAATACACGAACGTCTGGCTGAACGCAATGCCTGCTTCGGCGAAGCCGCCGGCTGGGAACGGGCTAACTGGTTTGCCCCCGACGGTGTAGAGCCAAAGTACGAGTATAGTTTCGGCAAGCAGAACTGGTTCGAGCATAGTGCCGCTGAACATAAGGCTGCGCGCGAAAAGGTGGTACTGTTTGATCAGAGTTCTTTCTCCAAATACCTGGTGCAGGGTCGCGATGCGGTTAATCTGTTGCAACGGATATCGAGCGCCGATGTCGATGTCGAACCGGGTCGTATGGTGTATACCCACTGGCTCAACGATCATGGCGGGATTGAAGCCGATTTGACGGTAACTCGTATTTCTGAGAACGAATTCTGGGTTATCAGCGGCGGCGGCCAGACGATCAAGGATTTGCACTGGCTCAAGTCGCATATCGCAGATGACGAATTCTGTTGTGTCAGCGATATTACAAACGCCTGGGCCATGCTCGGAGTGATGGGTCCGGATAGCCGTGATTTGTTAAGCGATGCGTTGAGTCATGATATGAGCACCACGAATTTTCCGTTTGGAGATTTTCAGGCGATTGAACTGGGCATGTCGCGGGCCTATGCAGGACGGGTTTCTTATGTCGGTGAACTGGGCTGGGAGTTATATGTGCCGGTTGACCAGGCCCGCCACGGTTTTGATTTCCTGATGCAAAAAGGCGAGAGCCATGGCCTCAGCCTGGCTGGAATGCATGCGATGAACTCATGTCGAATGGAAAAGAAATTTCTGCACTATGGCCATGACGTGGCCGATTACGATACCCCGCTGGAATGTGGAATGGGCTTTGTCTGCGCTTTCGATAAAGCCATTCCTTTTATCGGTCGAGACGCCATTCTCGAGCAGAAAGAATCACGTAGCTTCATGAAAAAACGCCTGGTTCAGTTCCTCTTGCGAGACCCCGAAGTAATGCTTTATCACCATGAGCCGATCATACGCGATGGTAAAATCGTCGGGCATTTAACCTCGGGTGATTACGCCCATACCCTCGGTGCGGCAATCGGAATCGGCTATATCCAAGTCGAAGAAGAAGTCACCAGGGAATACATTGAGGCCGGCAAATTCGAAATCGATGTTGGCGGTGACCTGATTGCGGCAACGGCCAGCCTGACTGCGATGTATGACCCAAAAGCGGAGCGTATGCGAGGGTAAAATCATGGCCTTGAAGACAACCTGTATCGGTGCCTATCCCAAACCTGATTTTGTCAAACTGCCCGACTGGTTCAACCATCCGGATGGGCCGGATACGTCCGATCCTACCGCGTTGTGGGAAAAGGCGATGGCCGATATGGGTCCCGATGCCGATGAAATTGTTGCCCGCGGGGTTGCCCAGGCTGTCGCTGATCAGATCGAATGTGGAATCGATATTCCTACCGAGGGTGAAATTTCGCGGGAAAACTATATTCACTACCATTGCCGACATTTGCTCGGATTCGATTTTTCCAATCTGACGCGCAAGCAAGTTCGCGGTGGTACCTATGAAGCGGCATTACCCACAATCAATGGACCCGTTTCTGTGCGGGATCAATTTCTGGTTTCCGACTGGCAACGTGCGCAGGCGGGGGTGGATCGTGCGGTGAAAATAACCATGCCGGGACCGATGACCATTTCCGATACCAACCACGATGCTTATTATCACGATCCGGCAAAACTCGGGCGTGACATTGCCGACGCGCTGAATATCGAAGTGCGGGCGTTGGCAGAAGCAGGTTGTGTTCATATTCAAATCGACGAGCCCTTGTTTGCACGCAAGCCACAGGCAGCACTGGATTTTGGTTTCGAGAATCTGGAGCGGGCATTTCACGGTTGTCCCGACTCGGTACAGCGTACCGTTCATATGTGCTGTGGTTACCCGGACAAGATCGATCGTGATGATTATCCCAAAGCCGACCTCGATGCCTATATGCAAATTGCCGATGCGATTGAACAGTCCAGTATTGACGCAGTTTCATTCGAAGACGCGCATCGACATAACGACTTGATGCTGCTCGAGCGGTTGCCGACTACCAGCGTCATTTTCGGCGTGGTTGCCATTGCCAAAAGCCAGGTTGAATCGGTTGATGAAATTCGTGAGCGCCTGCTCGCGGCCCTCAATCACATCGACGCTGATCGCCTGATAGCAGCACCCGATTGCGGGTTGGGTATTCTCGGTCGTGAACTGTCGATGGCCAAACTCAAAAACATGAGCGAAGCTGCCCGCTCGCTTTAGAAAACTGTCATACCGCGCAGAAAGTCATCATTCCCGCGCCAACTCACACGTCTTTCTCGCGCAGGCGGGAATGATCGCCATGGATGGCGGAAATGCGCAGTGCCGCCGGGAGCGGCGCTAGCCTTAAAACACCGTCATTACAAGGTCCCCTCCTCTGAGGGGATGACGGAGTAGAGGGCCCAGAATGACAGTCCCGCTTAAACGTAATCTTTGTACTTGTCGAGAAAACGC
>QIJI01000273.1 GCA_003231795.1 Gammaproteobacteria bacterium | reverse complement strand
ACCCGCCTGGATCAGGCAACCGAGGGTCAGGGGATTGGCCTGGCAGTGGTGGCTGATATTGTCGAGTCTTACAACATTGATCTGAAGTTCGATAGAGCCACGCTGGGCGGTCTAAGTGCCAGACTCGAGTTCAGGCCAATCTAATCAGAAATATTTAACCCAGTTAAATTTTACGCGGTAAGTGACAACCAGAAGCCGTAAACCAGCAATATGGCACCCGGCAAATAGACCAGACCATGCCTGACCCTGTTGCGGGATTGCAAACCCCGGTGATGGAATTTATTGTCAAACCATTGCATTATCGATCTTCCTGGCCAGAATCCCGCTGTCAGGCGGAACGCTGTTTAGACCATCAGTGATCAGACCATCAAATAGGGTTTTGTATTTATTGTCGGGCTATTAAAATAATCCGCACTATCGTGACTGGATACCTCAACCGGTTGCGACGAAACGTGCTCACTGACGCAAATACTGCATCGATAAAAGGTTACGTGGCTTTTTCTATTGGCGGTTTCATCGGTGACGAACATCTGTGAACGGCAGTTGGCGCATTTCATATTCAGGTATCCCGGTCTGGTTCACGCCAGTATAGCGACTAAATCTTAAATCACAATATCTTGTATTAATTATTGTTATTACATACTATATGTAGTGGTTGTGTCGATTTCACAGGGACGTGATTTTTTTTGTTCTAGTATCAACCAGTTACGTCATATAGCTCATAAACCACCTCAAAGATGCCTGTTAAACAGGCTAAAGTTGCGTGCATCGTTACCTCTGAAGCCTTAAAATTTAATTAGTCTTGGCGGGTTAACAACCTGACCGATTGCTATGCCTACAGGGCTTTGAATCCGATATCGGTACGGAAATAGGCGGTTTCCCAGTCAATTTCCCCGACTAGTTCGTAGGCTCGCTGCTGCGCACTCTGGAGGTCATCACCGAGGCCGACGGCGCACAGTACACGCCCTCCATTAGAGATAAAATGACCGTTGGCGTCCCGCAGGGTCCCGGCGTGGAATACCTTGCCAGTACCTGTTTCAGGCGGGATATTATCGATTCGCTCACCTTTGGCATAACTGTCGGGGTAGCCATTCGCTGCCAACACCACGCCCAGGCTTGCGCGAGGGTCCCATTGTGTGGATTGATGCTCGAGACTACCGTTACAGGCAGCCAGGCAAAGTTCTACCAGATCGGATTGCAGTCGCATCATGATAGGTTGGGTTTCGGGATCGCCCAAACGACAGTTGTATTCCAGCACACTGATCTCGCCGCCACTGGTTATCATCAGCCCGGCGTACAGAAACCCACGATAATAGTTTCCCTCAGCCCGCATCCCGGAAACCGTGGGCATGATTATTTTTTGCATTACCTGCGATGTCATTTCGTCGTTGACAATCGGGGCTGGGGAGTAGGCGCCCATGCCTCCGGTATTGGGACCAAGATCCCCGTTATCGCGCGCTTTATGATCCTGTGAACTTGCCAGCGGCAGTACCTGCTCACCGTCGACTATACAGATAAAACTGGCTTCCTCGCCTTGCAGGAATGCTTCGATTAAAACCCGGTGACCGGCTTCACCGAAACGATTGCCTTCGAGCATTTCGCTAATCGTTGCTTCGGCTTTCGCCTGGGTCTGGGCAATAATGACACCCTTGCCAGCGGCCAGGCCGTCAGCTTTGATAACAATCGGAGTGCCTTGCTGTTTAACATAGTCGCAGGCAGCTTCGATTTCGGTAAAACTCTGCCAGGCTGCCGTTGGAATCTGATGTCGTTGTAAAAAATCTTTGGTGAAGGTCTTCGAGCCTTCAAGTTGTGCGGCCGCCGCCGTGGGTCCGAAAATGGTCAGGTTGTTCGATTCAAACCGGTCGACAATACCCGCCACCAGAGGTGCTTCGGGACCTACGATGGTAAGCCCTATATCCTTCGACAACGCGAACTGCAGTAGTGCGTCAATATCCTCGGCGTCGATCTCCACATTGATAATACCGTTTTCGATAGCGGTGCCGGCATTACCAGGGGCCACGTAAACCTGTGTGGCCAGTTGCGATTGAGTGGCTTTCCAGGCCAGCGCATGCTCGCGGCCGCCGCCGCCGATAATCAAAACATTCATTGTGTCAGATCGTCATTGTCAGTGTCTAAAGTGGCGCATGCCGGTGAATACCATCGACATACCGTGTTCGTTCGCCGCCTGTATTATCTCGTCATCGCGCATTGATCCACCCGGTTGAATAATCGCACTGATGCCGACAGTGTTTGCAGCATCGATACCGTCCCGAAATGGAAAGAACGCGTCAGAAGCCATCACCGAACCCCTGACATCGAGTTGCGCGTGATCCGCTTTGATGGCCGCTATGCGAGCACTGTTGATGCGCGACATCTGCCCTGCGCCCACACCAATAGTCATTTGATTAATGGCGTAAATGATGGCGTTTGACTTGACGAACTTGGCCACTTGCCAGGCAAACACAAGGTCCTGCATTTGCTGCTCATCAGGTTTTACCTCGGTGACAACCTCGAGCCTCTGGTAAAGTTCCTGGTCGGCATCCTGTACCAGTAACCCGCCGTTGACGTGCTTGTAATCAAGCCGTGTTTCGATCTGTTCCCATTGCCCGCAGCTCAGGACGCGAACGTTTTCCTTTGATGCAAGTACTTCGATCGCGCCACGATCCACGGAAGGCGCGATAATCACTTCGACAAACTGCTGTTCGATAATGGCTTGCGCAGCTTTCGAATCGAGCGGCCGGTTAAACGCAATAATACCGCCGAAAGCTGATTCGGGATCGGTACTATAGGCGCGTTGATAGGCTTCCTCGATACTGTCTGCGATTGCGACCCCACAAGGGTTGGCATGTTTCACGATGACACAACAGGGCGCATCAAATTGTTTGACACATTCCAGCGCTGCATCGGTATCCGCAATATTGTTGAACGAAAGAGCCTTGCCCTGATGTTGTTGTGCGCTCGAGACACTGGCTTCGGTAACCTCCTGATTCACATAGAATGCCGCCGCCTGGTGCGGGTTCTCGCCGTAACGCATGGACTGAACATGTTTGTACTGTTGATTTATAGTTCTTGGAAACGTTTGCGCTTCAGCGGGTTGAACCAGCCGCCCAAAATAGTTGGCTATAGCACCGTCGTACAGGGCCGTATGTTCGTATGCCTTGATCGCCAGTGAAAACCGGGTCTCATCGCTGACCCCGCCGTCTGAAATTTCCTGCATCAGGCCGGCATAGTCGTCAGGATCAACCACAACGGTGACACTGGCGTGATTTTTAGCCGCAGCGCGTACCATGGCCGGACCGCCGATATCGATATTTTCGATGGCATCTTCGAAACTGCAACCCGGGTTGGCCACGGTTTTTTGAAATGGGTAAAGATTGATTATTACCAGATCAATCGGTTTGATTTGATGTTCCTGCATGACGTCATCATCGATGCCGCGCCTCCCTAAAATGCCGCCATGCACCTTTGGGTGTAGTGTTTTCACGCGTCCGGCCATCATTTCGGGAAAACCGGTGTAATCAGAAATTTCCGTAACTGGGATATTCGCATCAGCAATCAAGGTAGCAGTTCCGCCGGTAGACAGCAGCTCAACACCGCTGTTTTGCAATTTTTGGGCGAGTTCGACGATACCGGTTTTTTCCGAAACGCTGATCAGCGCGCGACGAATTGCAGATGCCATGAAGAGTCCGGGTGGGTGTAGGAAAAAACGGCATTATAGCCGATCAGGAATTAATCAGTGTTCGATATGATACTGCTTTAGTTTTTTGCGTAATGTGCCGCGATTGATGCCGAGACAGGAAGCTGTTCTCGACTGGTTATTGTCACAGTGGCGCAAAACGGTCTTCAACATCGGTTGTTCAATTTCGGAGATAACAGTATCGAACAGGTTACAGGGGATCTCGCCATCCAGATCATCCAGATATTTGCGAATTGCCTGTTCTACAGATTGCTGTAATAAGCTTGTATTTTTCTTCTTTGCCACACTCACTATCCGGGTTGCGTCGCGGGCTGTCCTCATGATGCCCAGTCATAGCTTTCGAGATAGCGATCGTCAAAGTAAGCTTCAATCGTCCGCAGCTGTTGAGTCGCTGTTTTTGCCTGCATCAAGGCAGGTTTGACGATGAGATAATTCTTTTGCTGGCCTAGTTGCCAGTTTATGTGCTTACGCGCGATCTGCACCCCCTGATGCTCTCCATAGAACGCGTACAGATTGTTTAAATGGCCAATCAGCCAAGCTTGTTTTAGTTCGTCCGCGGGTTCGTCTGATTCTTTACCTGTGGTCAAATAATGTTCAATTTGTCCAAAAATCCACGGACGCTGCTGCGCGCTACGGCCAACCATAATAGCATCCGCAGCGGTGAAGTCCATGACCATTTGGGCTTTTCTGCCACAATCGATATCACCATTTGCGATCACCGGAATGGTGATATTTTTTTTCACCTCGCGTATCGTCTGGTACTCGGCCTGACCCAGATATTTATCTTCTCGGGTACGCCCGTGAACGGTCAGTGCCTGTATTCCACTGGCTTCGGCAATGTGGGCAATTTCGACTGCATTGATATGACTTCGCGCCCAACCGGTCCGAATTTTGAGCGTAACCGGCACCGAAACCGCATTAACCACGTTCAGCAGAATAGACTCGACCAGTTTAACGTTTTTCAGTAGTGCCGAACCGGCGTCGACCTTACATACCTTTTTGGCCGGGCAACCCATATTGATATCAATAATCTGCGCTCCCTGGTCTACGTTGAAGCGGGCAGCATCAGCCATCAAACGAGGAATTCCGCCGGCAATCTGCACGATCACCGGGCCGGGCTCACCTTCATGGTCCATACGCAACCGGGTTTTACGGCTGTCACGCAGGTCGGGCCGGCTGGTAATCATTTCAGATACGGTCATACCGGCACCAAGATTGCGACACAGTTGGCGAAAAGGCCGATCGGTTACCCCGGCCATAGGTGCCAGTACCAGTTGATTGTTGAATTGATAGGGGCCGATACTAAAGGTCATGGGTGTCAGCCGGGAGCTGTGGATTTTTTTTCGCAGCTTTTTTAT
>QIJI01000267.1 GCA_003231795.1 Gammaproteobacteria bacterium | reverse complement strand
CCGCACCTAGCTGCAAGGGGTTCTGGTTGATTGGGGTGGCGAAGGTATTGTCGACCACTACCAGCGCGCCGACCTTTTTGGCTGCTGCCGCAAGACGTTTTATATCGATAATCTTGATCGTCGGATTGGTGGGAGTCTCCAGGTACAAAACTTGACAGCCCTTAGCAATTTCACCCTCGATCTGGTCATAATCGATAGTTTCACAAAGGCAGACATCGATGTTCAGCGGCGGCAGGAAATCATTGAATATTTTGTTGGTACCGCCGTAACTGTCTTTGATCGAAACGATGCGATCACCCGGTTTTAAAAAGGTTGCCAGTACATTGCTGATCGCCGCCATGCCGGAGGCGAAACTGGTGGCCGCTTCGGCCGACTCCAGTTCTTTTACCTTGTCTTCGAAAGCGCGAACCGTGGGATTGGTATTACGTGAGTAGATGTGACCGGGCGTTTTGCCGAGCGCGACATCTTGCCAGGTATCGATGTCTTTATAGGTGTATGAAACGCTGTGAACAACCGGAACCTGGGTCGAGCGTTCGTAGAGTTCGTGTTCCTGTTCGCCACCCCAGATACTGAGGGTGGATTGACCGACTGTTTTGTTAGTCATGGTTAGCTCCTAAAGCTGTTGATATAAAAAGTTAGCTTATTGCTAACCGTCTAGTACCAAGGCAGCGCGGTAGGGCCTACAAGCCCTGGAGCCTTTATCTTGATGCGCGAATGATACACCTGGAAATTGCCTGTACAAGAGGAAAATTATGACGGGGTCGTGGTGATGCTGATTTACTCTCCGGCTGGGGCTGGGGCTGGAAATTCAGTTTCCTGATCTTTGCTTCAGTTGTTGTATTGTGAAAATTCGCCTATATTTAGTAACTATGATGCATATTCAAAGTACACAGTTTTCGATCGGACAGGTAGTACGCCACCGGGTTTATCCGTTTCGTGGCGTCATTGTCGATGTCGACCCTGAATTCAATAATACCGAGGAATGGTGGGATTCGATTCCCGAAGATGTACGTCCACGCAAGGACCAACCGTTTTATCACTTGTTGGCAGAAAACGAAGAATCTGCCTATATCGCCTATGTATCGGAGCAGAATCTTCTGATTGATGATTCTGGAAAGCCGGTCGATCATCCCCAGGTGGCTGAGGTATTCGGTGAATTTCTGGGTGATAGCTATGCCATCCCCCGCAGCTATCGTCATTAGATCGCGCCAGACGTAAATCGGGAAGCTGTCTGTTACGTGGGCTATTTCACAATTTTAGTCATTTCCTGCAAAATCAACTCATCTTTTCCAGTTTCCTGTTGGTAGGCAACGGCAGTCCCGACTTCGGGTGAAAGCCACCAGGTACGAGTTCCCCAACGTTCCTGGCAAACCAGTTTAAAGCTGTCAAATTCGCCTGCTACGGTTTTTACGCGAACGCTATAGGTAATTTCACAGTTACGTTCCCCCGACCACTTGAAACCTATAAAAGAACTACTGCCCTGCATTCGGTAACTAAATTTATTGCCGACCTTGATCGGCCAGATATCGCCACCGTTGAATTCAACCTCGGCGTTACCGGAGCTGGGACAATCGGACCAGACCAAAGCTGGCGCAAATCCACGAATCGCACGGGTCCATTTGCAGCCATCGGTGCGACTGTAACTGGCAGTTGACGCGGTGCCTCCGATCTTGCGCATGTATCCGGCTTTGCCATTCTGGTCGATATAATGCCATTCCCAACCAATATTGCGTTTGTCCGGGCCGGGCATAGGCTCAAGCAATTCAATTCTCTCCAGTTCTTCCAGGGCGCGAGCACTAGCGGAAGTTATTAACAAGATACAAAGTAGCGCGCGGCCAAGTGACGCGTAGCGCTGCGGTCTTACTGGCATTGGTTCCTTCGGGTTTGTACAGATTGCGAGTAACTATCGACAGGGCTGAATCAATTCAGTTCAACCTTATGAACTAAGCGCATTTTTAGTGACGCCCTTAATCATTACCATAAACCCGGTGTTGAGTTGTATGATTCCCCGGTTATCTGCTGTGGAATATCTGATGTTACCCATGGGAACTATTGTTACGGCCTGCATGTTCATTGGCCTGGCTGCGGCGGCTCCGCCATTCAAAAAATTACCGTTGTTTATTCGCAAGGCCGGTGCCTGGGTAGTACTCGTGGCCGGGTTGTGGAATGTGCTCTGGTATGGTGTTCAAAATTACAACGAGTTCTGGGGCATAGCTGCGCTGGTTTCGGGTGCTTTGATGGTAATTACCGCGTTGTATGTGTTGGCACCATCCCGCTTACCTGGATGGTTACGTTCGGCGAAACCTTTTCTACTGAGCCTGTTGCTGGTTTGCGCCATGTTTTACGCGATTACCATCGCACGTCTGTAGCGGTGCTGTATCAACCGCGATAATCGCGCGTCAAAATCAACAGGCCGGCGACAAAAGGAAGTAGGATATAGCCGAAAATAAATAAATAGGCGGCCTTTTTGGTACTAAACTCCTGTTTCATGGATTCCAGTTTGGCCAGTTTTTCGGGTGCGAATCGGTACATGATTAGCTTGTAGGAGCCGTATAAAAGAAGGCCAATGCCGATAATCGAATTTATCCCTAGTTCCATATTCTGTTTTATTTTGTTGGGTCGGCGAACAGTATACCGATAAACCGATATTTGCGGTTGTTCGGTTTTTTTGCAACAAGACCTCAAGCCAGATTACAGAATCTTTGACCTGAGTTGAGCGGATTGGCTGGAATTATATCAGCCGGACTTTCGATGCATCGTTTCACGGTGAGCCATGTATAAGCCGGCGGCTATGATAATGGCGGCACCGATCCAGACTTCCACGGTGGGTAGATCCCCCCAGACCAGATAACCGATCAGGACCGCCCATAACAGTGCGGAGTACTCGAACGGTGCCAGCGCCGAAACTTCGGCGCGAGCGAATGCGGTAGTAAATACAAAGTGTGCGACCAGCGCAATGCCTGCCACGGCCGTGAGTTTGCCTAGTTCGGGCATGGTAATCGGTACCCAAACCCAGGGTAATGCGACGGTTGCGGCGACACCCATGCCGAGGTGCAACGAAAACACAAGCGAGATGATCGAGTCGTGTTGCGACATTTTTTTACCGGAAATGAAGATGAACGCGTAAAAAAGCGTGGCGCAAAGAACCAGTAAATAAGCTCCGATATCGCCGTCACCCGTGGGATTCATTGCAATCATAACGCCAACGAAACCGATGGCCACGGCGCTCCAGCGATGAATGCCAACCCGTTCCTTCAATACGATTGCCGACGCAGCAGTCAAAACAAACGCGGCGCTGAAAAATACCACGGTTGCATCGGCCAGCGGCAGGGACTTGAGTGAGGTGAAAAAAGTAAAAGGCGCGAGAAATCCAATCATGCCCCGTAACAGGTGTTGCCCCGGGCGACGCACCGACAACTGCTTGAGTTCACCGCGTATCGCGAGCAGGATAATGACGAACGGAACAATCATCCAGCTGCGAATTGCGATCACCTGGATTGCCGACATGTCATCGCTCAGAAGCCATTTCACAACGGCGTCCATGACTTCGAACAACAGCATCGCCAGCAACATCAGTCCGATTCCGAGCAGGTTATTGTTCTGATGGCGTGTCAAAATCGATGTTCCGTTTTACAAAATCGGAGTTTATACGTCGGGGAGCCTCTGTTCACGCTAATTGAATCGTCACTGGCGCACCGCAGACGCTGGATCGGTGTCGGAATAATGAACGCGCCCGTCGCCATCGGTCCAGGTGAATATTTCGCTAGCAGGTTTTGCCTCGGACAGGTTGCCAGACTCGCCACCCGTCGCGTCATTATTATCCCCGCTGCCACCCGTCGCGTCGTCACCTAAAACGATATCTGCAAGTTCTAACAGTTTCGGATTCGAGAGTAGGTCGATCGGATTAGTGGAGTTTATTTTTTGCTGAAATTCGGGATCGGCGAGAATTTCCTGAACCCGCGGATCATTCTTGACGCGCTGGACCCGGCCCCAGAGGTGGGTGATATTTTGCGCCAGCACTTTTTCTACCGCTTCGTTGTCCGTGGCTTGGTCGAGCATACCGGCGGAATTTGCAAGCGCCAGCATATCGGGATTGCTCGCCAGTTGACGTAATGCTGGTAAATTACGAACCGCTTCAACATCGCCGCTATTCAGCACTCGCTGGTTTTGCGGGTCAATCAACAAGGCCTGCAAATCTTTGCTATTCGCGAGTGCTTGTGCCTGTTGTGTTAATTTGGCGGGTGACTCGATTATGGCAGCACTCAGATTCACGATTTCTGGTTTTGTCGATCCCATCGACATTGCGGCGCCGACGGCTTTGCCTGCGACCTGGCTGGCGAGTTTTGCGATCACGCTTTGCCCGGCACCTGGCTTGTTGGTCGAATCTTCGGGAGCGCGCAAATGATTTAAAAAATTAAATGTCCAGACGATGACAATCGCGACGACCGTGCCGGTTATCAAACCGACGACGCTGCCGCCCACGCGAGACCCGGTCGAAGGAGATTCATCCTGCGACAGGAAATTTCCGACCAGCCAGAACAACAGGCTCACAATAATGCCGGCACCGAGAAATAACATGAGTGCCGCCGTGACGTACCCGACAATACCCTGAAACTGGAACCATGATTCCACCATCACCGATAAAGGCTTGCTGTAAAGGATGGTTGCGACATAACCCAACAGTAGGCCCAGGATCCGTGAAAGTGATTTGAGCAGGCCCTTTTTGAAGCCCCGGTAGGTAAAAAACGCCACCACGGCAATGAATATAATAAGCGATAAATCCAATTTCAGAGTTTCTCCGATCAATGTCTACGACAGTCCAGATCTCCGGTTTAGAAGACCATCGGTTGTCGATCATGGTGCAGAAAGTATAGTCCGGGTATACAGGAGAGGCGAACTCCAGGCGGGATATTTCTAATGTTGATATTCCCGATGATTGCCTGATCTCGTAGTTCCCATCCTCCCGTCTCAGGGTCAGCAAAATAAATACTGACTTTCACCACATAAACTCAGGTCTTGATCTAATCTTATTGTTTAGATAACCAATTATACGGGTATCAAAGGCGGCCTGTGC
>QIJI01000445.1 GCA_003231795.1 Gammaproteobacteria bacterium | reverse complement strand
ATCTCGAAACACGAACAAGCCTGTTTGAGATTTTTCGCGAAGAAAATGCTCCGGCCGAGCTGGCATCAGCGAATTCGACTATTATCGATGAAACCACCGGGGTGGTGGTTAGTGTTCCGCAGACCGAAGAAGAGATCGTAGAAGACATCTTTTAACAAGCCTATGCCGGTTAAAACTTCGGCGGGCTATAAGTTGTACTCGCTCGGTTATGTACAGGATGTACGGTATGCCGATTTCGCCTAAAGCGCCTACTTTTGGTGCAGGAGCAAAAATCGGTTATTTATTCGCATACAAACTCTCTCGCTGCGTGCGCCTTAAAGCCCGCTACAGAAAAAAATCCCGGCGTGTATGAAGGTTAAAACCTAGATTGACTGTCGTTCCGGGTTTTGACCACACTATCGGTGCGAATTAATTGGGTGGTTCAGCGCAGTCGCTTCGAAGGGGTCAAAGCAAAAATTTCGATGCTATCGAGGCAATAGAAATAGTTTGGCGAAATTTTTGGTCTGACCCCGAGAGTTCAAGAATGTGCCGCAAAGCGGGTCAGTTACGGATATCGTGACCGAACTCGTGAACGGCGTCGACCAGTACCGCCAGATTGTCGGGGTCGACATGCTGGTGGATGCCGTGGCCGAGGTTGAACACGTGGCCGGGATGGTTACCGAAGCGGGTGATAATGTTGCTGACCTGCGCACGGATCGTGTCCGCATCCGCATAGAGCACACAGGGGTCTAAATTACCCTGTAACGCAACCTGCTCACCGACTCGTTGGCGTGCTTCGTCGATACCGATTGTCCAGTCGAGCCCTACCGCATTGCAGCCGGTCTCGGCAATTGCTTCGAGCCATGCACCGCCACCTTTGGTGAACAAGGTTACCGGAATGATCTGACCTTCGTGTTCACGTTTCAGCCCATCAACAATTTGATGCATGTAGGCGAGCGAAAATTCACCATACATTTGCGGACTGAGTACGCCACCCCAGGTATCGAAAATCATCACTGCCTGTGCACCGGCTTCAATTTGGGCGTTCAGGTAAGCGATAACTGATTGTGCCAGTGTATCCAGCAGATGGTGTAATACGCCGGGATCGGCATACATCATTCCTTTTATATATTGATATTCTTTTGAACCACCACCTTCAACCATGTAAGTGGAAAGCGTCCAGGGACTGCCGCTAAAACCAATCAATGGAACCTGTCCATCGAGTTCGCGCCGAACCAGGTTCACCGCATCGGTGACATAGCGTAGTTTTTCGCTTGGATCCGGCACGCCAATTTTTTTAATCTCGGCTGCACTGCGTAACGGACGTTCAAACTTTGGTCCTTCGCCTTCGGCAAAATAAAGGCCTAGACCCATCGCGTCAGGGATAGTCAGAATATCGGAAAACAATATTGCTGCGTCAAGATTAAATCGACGCAGCGGCTGTAGTGTGACTTCGCAGGCCAGTTCCTTGTTCATGCATAGATCGAGAAAACTGCCAGCCTGCTTACGGGTTTCACGATACTCGGGTAGGTAACGCCCTGCCTGGCGCATAATCCAGACTGGCGTGGTATCCGTGGGTTGGCGTAAAAGAGCCCGGATTAATCGATCGTTTTTAAGCGCAGGCAGGCTCATTCAGACCTCGAGATAATCGAGAATGCCTGCTGCTGCCTCACGCCCTTCATAGATAGCAGTAACGACCAGATCGGAGCCGCGTACCATATCTCCACCGGCAAATACTTTTGGATTGCCGGTTTGAAACTGAAACTCGGATTTCTCGGGAGCAACTACCCGACCGCCGTCGTCGATTTCAATATCGTGTTGGTTGAACCAGTCGGCGGGACTGGGGCGAAATCCAAATGCGATTACTACGACGTCTGCTTTGAGAACTTCTTCCGAACCAGCGATGATTTCAGGACCTCGCCGACCTTGTTCATCAGGCTCGCCCAATTCGGTGGTTGCCAGCTTGATTCCGCTGACCGCGTCACCTCCGACAATTTCAACCGGTTGACGATTGAACAGAAATTGAATGCCTTCTTCTTTGGCGTTTTCGACTTCGCGCATCGAACCCGGCATGTTGGCCTGATCGCGACGGTAAGTGCAGGTTACGCTATTGGCACCCTGTCGGATTGCGGTGCGTACACAATCCATAGCGGTATCACCGCCTCCGAGTACGACTACCTTTTTATCCTTGAAATCAATGAAATCAGGACTACTGGTTCCAAAGTCCATTTCGTTATAAATATTCGAAATCAAATAGGGTAGCGCTTCGTGCACGCCCTGCAGGTCTTCGCCGGGGAAGTTTCCTTTCATATAGGTGTAGGTGCCCATGCCGAGGAATACTGAATCGTAGTCCTGTAATAGCTGTTCCATGCTGATGTCGTTGCCGATTTCAGTATTGAGACGAAACTCGATGCCCATGTCCTCGAACATTTTGCGCCGCTTCAACACGACTTCTTTTTCAAGTTTGAAGGGCGGTATGCCAAAAGTCAGCAGGCCGCCGATTTCGGGATATTTGTCGAATACAATGCAGGAAACACCATTGCGGGATAAGACGTCTGCGCAGGCGATGCCCGCAGGGCCCGCACCGACGATAGCCACGCGCTTGCCGCTATCGACGACATCCGACAGATCCGGTGACCAGCCCTGTTCAATTGCCTTGTCGGTTATATATTTCTCAATCGAACCTATCGATACCGCGCCAAAGCCGGTATTCAAGGTACAGGCGCCTTCGCAGAGCCTATCCTGTGGACAGATTCGTCCACAAACTTCGGGCAGGCTATTGGTCTTGTGCGACATTTCGACGGCTTCCATCAGATTGCCGTCAGCCACCAGCTTCAGCCAGTTGGGGATGTAGTTATGTACCGGGCATTTCCATTCGCAATAGGGGTTGCCACATTCAATACAGCGATCGCTCTGATCCGCTGCTTCGTGCTGCTCGTAGTCGCCGTAGATTTCACCGAATTCCTTGACCCGCACGAAAGCCGGAGTTTTACCGGGATCGCTGCGCTGTACTTCCATGAACTGGAAAGTGTTAGCCATGAGAAATTTCGGGCTAGCCCGAAAGCCGGGATTTAATCAACTGGCTGACCTGGCCCATATCGGCGCGACCCTGTAGCTGGGGTTTGAGCATCCCCATGACCTTGCCCATGTCCTTGATGGTTTCGGCACCGGTCGCATTGATGGATTGTTCCACCAGATCATTGATTTCTGATTCGGACAGCGCTGCCGGCAGGTACTCCTGGATGATGACCAGTTCGGCTTCTTCAATTGCGGTTAGATCGTCGCGTCCGGCATTGGAAAACTGGCTGATTGACTCGCGCCGTTGTTTGGCCATTTTATCGAGAACCGTAATTACACGGCTATCGTCGAGCTCAATTCTTTCGTCTACTTCGATTTGTTTGATTGCGGCGAGTATGAGTCGAATCACACCCAGACGTTCCTTGTTACCGCCCTTCATCGATGACTTCATGTCATCGGTTAATTGTGCTTTGAGAGTTTCCGTCATTGGGGGGAAACGATCAATACATGCGCCTGCGAGTGCCGAAGTCCTTCGAAATACGTTTGAAGTTGCGTTTTACCGCTGCGGCTGATTTGCGCTTGCGTACTGCGGTGGGTTTTTCATAATGCTGGCGACGGCGAGTTTCGGTGAGCACGCCGGCTTTTTCGCAGGAGCGCTTGAAACGACGCAGTGCGAAATCAAAAGGTTCATTGTCCTTTACTTTGACTGATGGCATATTGGATGATCCAGTTTGTTAACTTTAGGAGCGCCTATATCAGGCCCCGTATTCAAGAGCCGGCCAATTATAAGGAGGCGGCTCCAAATATCAATCATCCCCGTTAAATAAATTAGGAAATAAATTCCTGTTTTTTATGAAAATATTAGGTATCGAGAGTTCCTGTGACGAGACCGGTATCGCGGTTTACGATAGCGAAAGCGCAGAGCTATGGCAGCGACTCTATTCGCAGATTGAAAAACATCGCGAGTATGGCGGGGTAGTTCCGGAGTTGGCCTCGCGAGATCACGTGGTCAAGGCGGCGCCCATGCTGAAAGAAATACTCGCTGAGATTGGATCGGTTGATGACATCGATGCGATTGCCTATACCCGTGGCCCGGGTCTGATCGGGGCCTTGATGGTGGGGGCAAATCTGGCACGAGGACTCGCCTGGGCGCTCGATAAACCGGTGTTGGGCGTACATCATATGGAGGGCCATTTACTGGCACCGATGCTGGCGCAGGACAAACCCGAAGTGCCGTTTGTGGCACTACTGGTGTCGGGAGGGCATACCTTGCTGGTTGATGTCGCTTCGCTTGGCAATTACAAAATTCTAGGAGAGACGCTGGATGATGCAGTCGGCGAAGCTTTCGATAAAACCGCAAAACTGATGGGGCTGCCGTATCCGGGCGGCCCACAACTGGCAAAGCTCGCCGATAGCATAAACCACAGTCGATTTGAATTTCCACGACCGATGATTAACCGCCCCGGTCTTGAATTCAGCTTTAGCGGGCTCAAGACGGCTGCTCTCAATATTGTAAAAAAACACGAACCGCTGGATGATGAAGTTCGCATCGAAATTGCATATGCGTTTCAACATGCGGTAGTCGATACCCTGCGGATTAAATGCAAGCGCGCGCTGGAAGCGACTGGTTATCAGAACCTGGTGATCGCAGGCGGGGTTGGCGCAAATCAGCGCCTGCGCCTCGTGCTTGCCGGGATGGCAGAGGAGCAAAACGCGAAGCTGTATTTTCCTGCACTCGAATACTGTACCGACAATGGCGCCATGATTGCTTATGCTGGCGCGTTGCGACTGACGCAAGGGCAGGTCGATGGCGACGTATTTGATGTGCTTCCACGCTGGTCGCTGGAAGAGCTTGACCCGATTTAGAGCGCTGGTTCAGTGTGGTCGCTTCGAGGGAGTCAGATTAAAATTGTCGGTAAGAATTGCGCCGGTAGTTAAAGTTTTAGCGACAAATTAGATCTGACCCCGGGACCCGCAGGGTCGGGTGAACTTCAATCTAGCAGGCTGTTGAAAATGGCTCAGGTGTGTGCAGGGCAAGGCAAAAATTTGCGAAAAAGCGCAGTTTACACGGTGTAAATGAGCATTTT
>QIJI01000162.1 GCA_003231795.1 Gammaproteobacteria bacterium | reverse complement strand
GCTGTGCTGTAACCACCATCGACCAGGTAATGAGCACCAGAGCAATAGGCGGATGCCTCGGATGCAAGGAATATTGCCAGACCCACCAGGTCGTCAGATTCTCCGATACGACCGAGCGGAATTTTCGACAGGAAACGCTCCAGGGTCTTGTCGTCCTGCCACAATGCTTCGCTGAATTTGGTTTTGATCAGACCCGGACAAATCGCGTTGACCCGAATATTGTCCGCACCCCAGTCCTGCGCCATCGCCTGAGTCATACTGATTATGGCGGCCTTGCTGACGCTGTACACCCCGATACCGGGTTCCGGTTTGAGGCCGCCGATGGAACTGATATTGATGATCGAGCCGCCGCGTTGTTTGAGCAAAGGATAAGCGCGTTTACAAAGCTCAAAAGGTCCTTTCAGATTGACATCAATTATTTTGTCTAAGGCGCGTTCGTCGGTATCCTGAATCGGGCCGAATACCGGGTTTGTAGCCGCGTTATTAACCACAATATCGATACCACCATAGGTTTCGACAGTGGTATCGAGTAGCCATTGAATATTTTCAATGTTACCGATATTGCCTGCAATCGCGGTGGCTTCAAATCCGTTTTTATTTATCGCTTTGGCAACGGCATTAATTGCTTCCTGCTTACGGCTGTTAACCACTACTTTGGCCCCAAACTCTGCCAGACCCGCGGCAATAGACTCACCAATACCTTTGCTGGCCCCGGTCACCAGCGCGACCTTGCCTTCGAGGCTAAACAAGGATTGAAATCGACTATTTTTCATTACCTGCAACTCCCGTAATTGATTTCAACGATCAGACCAGGTTTTTAACCATCAACCAGCTATGCCGGTGGGATTTCACTGCGCTGAAGATTTTAGCCTTGGAAGAGGGCTGTCCGGCAGCCCTTTCCATTGTGTCGATTATCAGGCAGGAACCGAACCTGATGGTTGTTCGGGCTTGCATTACAACTCGATACGTTCTTCTTCGTCTGGATGGCCGTAGGCACACAGGAAACCACCGACAAATTCGACCGCCGGGTCATGCGGATCACCGGGTCCTGTTTTGGCCTCGACTTCGGCGCGATAATCCTCGGCATTGTCTTTGGGTTGATAACCCAGATGTGTGACCTTGTGATTGGAAAAGAACAGTTCCTGATTGTTGGAGATACCATAGACTACGGTATGCCCGATACGCTCTGAAATCAGACAACGTTCAACCAGATGATTCAGGTCGTCGAAACTGAGCCAGGTGGCCAGGTGACGACGATCAGCCGGTTTGGGAAAACAGGAGTTGATGCGCAACAGTGCAGATTCAATGCCCCATTTGTTGAAATACAGCTTGGCCAGATCTTCGACGAAACATTTTGACACGCCATAGAGGGTGTCGGGGTTGTGTGGCGTATCGGTATCGGCACCCACTTCACGCCGTTCATAACCAACCGTATGAATAGAACTGGCATAGATGATTCGCTTGACCCCATGACGGCGTGCCGCTTCGTACACGTTGTAGCCACCCTTGATCGAACTTTCGAGAATTTCCTCCCACGGACGCTCGACCGGAGCGGCACCAAAATGAACAATGGCATCGCAGTTCTTGACCACGTCCATCACGCCGTTGAAATCTCCCAGCTCACAGGGCATGGCTTCTTCGTTATCCGCCACAGGTGACATATCGCCGCGATCGGTAATACGCACCGTGGTTGCCAGATGCGCCAGACCCCGGCGCATTTCGCGTCCCAGATTGCCGGCCGCACCGGTAATTAAAATTCGATTGAATTGGGGCATAACTCGCTCCTCTAGATAAAAAATGGATTGTATATTAACTCAGGCTCCGGATGCGCCCGGTTAGTTCTTAATATGGCTTCAGTCGACCAGACCATCTGCACGAACTACATTCTGCTCATGTGCCTCGGTGGTTTTGCCGTAGAGGGTTTTGACGCGCGCCATACTGCCGACCATGCCGGGTTGTTCGCTGAAAGACATGATCAGCAACAGGCGATCACTATTGCCGGTATTTTCAGTTACCTGGTGCAGTGAAAATCGACCCAGAAAAAACTGCAGATCGCCGGCATTTAACTCAAGCTGTTTGACGCGACTGCGGTTACCTTTCAATACCTTGTCGACTTCGTCGTAACACTCATCCTCTGAACTGCGTAGTGCAGGAATGTATTCGAAAATTCCACCTGATTCGGCTGGTTGCAACAGCATGGTGATGGTGAATTCATTGGTATCGAAATGCCAGTTGAACTGTTGTTCAGGTTTGCCGACATTGACGATCATGTTCGACACCGGGTCTTCGTATATGTGCAGCTCGTCCTTACCCAGGCATTCGCAAAGAAACTGTTTCAGGGGCTCCCAGTAGTAGAGTCGATGCGAGTGAGTTTCTTCGCCGAACAGATCAGCGGTAATGAAGCCGTTGGTTCGTGGAATGAAAACATTAATCGGGTGATCTTCGGGAAATTCGGAGTTGCCGTCATTCAGATAAACATTGCATAGTTTGCTCGGCGAATAGTAGGTCTGTGCTTTGCGTTCAGTGGCTTCATCCAGCAAGGCATGTAAGCCGGCTGGGCTGAAAAAATTGCGGATCACTGCGCAACCATCTGCGGCCAGTTCAACGCGCACCTGGTTTATAACAGTCTGTCTTTTGCTATTGCCGGAATCATCAATCGGATAGCAATTGTGATCGATGATTTGTTCAGGAAGCAGGCTGTCGCTCATGCGCTGATTTTCTTCGTCTACCGGTTATGATGCAAGCAAATTTTTTACCGACGTCCCTTCGAAAAACATCCATCCCCGCGCTTATTACTCCGTCTTCCCCGCGCAGGCGGGGATCTTGCAATGACGGCGCGTTATAAGATTCCCGCCTGCGCGGGAACGACGAAGGAGAGGTCGCCGGCACGACGGTTCGGGGTTGAAGATCAGCGCAGTTGGCTGTCTTTGCTGCCACGGCGGTTGTAGCCGGCGTTGACTTGTTCGGTGTCGGAGTTTTCCTGGCAGTTGATGCAGAGTTTGACGCCGGGTACGGCCTCGCGACGTGCTTCGGGAATTTCCTTGCCGCATTGTTCGCATTCGGACAGGCTTTCTCCGCTCGGCATTTTGCTGCGCGCGCGTTCGACCGCATCGGCAATGCTGGCGTCAATTTGATCCTGTACGGCTCCATCGCGAGCCCAGCCGGTGGCCATGACTATCTCCAAACTCGGTAACAGTGACTATTCTGCACTGCTATGAAATCGGTTTCAAATCGGGTCGGTTGCAACTACAGCCGGATTGCGTGATTCGATTTCGGAACCGGCTTCGAACAGCACATCTTCGCGAAAGCGTGCCGCGACCAGTTGTACCCCGATGGGTGTATTACCGTTGCTGCCGGTAGTCACAGTCAAACCCGGCATACCCATAAACGGCAATGCAATTTGCGTCATCTGGGCTTCGGCGACGCGCTGGAAGGCTGCGGGAGATTCAACGTCGAGTTGGTCCGGGAACGGAGGTTCGGCCGACACCGGGCATAACAGAATCGGATATTGGTGCAGGAACTGTTCCCATTCACGTGCCAGTGTGACCCGTCGTTGCAGGGCTGCCATGAAGCTTTCCAGCGTGGGGTTCGGACAAAACTCGCGTAACTGTGAATAGACAAATTTGGCATCTGGATCGTCTTCCTGCTCGATGGCGACTCCGCCGCTGTAATGATACTCGGACATCCACATCAGCAACTGCAAATGCATTGCCTCGCGCATCGGCGGGGTTTCAACTTCCGTCACCGTCCAGCCGGCATCCTGCAGTTGTTGCGCCGAAGCACGCAAGGCACTTTCGACTTCGGTTGTGATCTCGAGTTCGTCTGGAGACAGGCACAGCGCTGCCTGTTTTGCTACAGGTGCGGGGGAATCTGAAATTGGAGTCCACCAGGGATCGAGTTCACTTGCGGCTGACATGGATTCGAGCCCCAATTTAAGATCGGCGATGCTACGCGCGATGGGCCCTGAAACCGCGGTTAGTTGTGCACCAATGTGTCGATCAGGCAATGACAAATTAACCGCCGGAACGCGACCCAGGGTCGGGCGGATGCCATGTAATCCACAGGCATACGCGGGATAACGAATAGAACCGGCGATATCGGTACCGTGCCCGATGGCGCCAATTCCGGCGGCGACCGCCGACGCGGCGCCCCCCGATGATCCTCCGGGAGTTAATGTGCTGTTGCGTGGATTCAGTGTGTGGCCATGTAATGAGTTACGTGTAAACCAGCGCATCGAAAAAGCCGGCGTATTGGTGCGCCCGATGATGATTGCACCGGCTTTGCGCAGGTTCGTCACTACTGGATGGTCCTGTTGGGCAATCAAATCCTTTTGCAGGCGCAAACCATTGGTGTTGGGGAACCCTTTTTGATCGATGTTGACTTTAACCGTGACCGGAACTCCCGCAAGTGGACCGGGCGATTCGCCGTTTTTAATCTGGTTGTCGACATTTTCTGCCGCGGCCAACGCTTCGTCCGGCATTTCCTGAACCACCGCATTGATGGTCGGATTGATCTCCTGCAATCTTAGCAAGTGATTCTGCGTGACCTCCCATGCTGATATTTCTCCCCGGCTTACTTTTTTGACAATTTCCGATGCGTTGAGTTGCCAGTATTCGGTCATTTTATGTGCCTGTCAGAATTTTGTAACAGTATAAATCAGTTAAGGAGCCTCTGATCAATTCATGAATGAACGTGTTGTGACCAAAATGACCCATTTCTGCGTTGTGAAACTTAGCAATAGCCCTGCTATTACTTGCGTTTCACGCCTTGAACTAGGCCATTTTGAAACACAACCCGATTCATCCAGAATTAATCAGAGGCTCCTTAAGCTTTTGTTGGTGCTGTATTATACTTCGGCACATGACGAAGAGCATTAAAGAACAATTTCCTTACGCGTCGCAGCGAATGCCGGTCATGGGGCGAAATATGGTGGTCGCATCGCAACCGCTGGCGGCACAGGCTGGCCTCGATGTACTGCGTCACGGTGGCAATGCGATCGATGCAGCGCTAGCCACTGCCATTACGCTCACGGTGGTCGAGCCTACGATGAATGGCATTGGAGGTGATGGATTTTGCATCCTGTGGGATGGACAGCAGTTGCA